>NZ_JBVHPY010000008.1:23409-49355 GCF_055567695.1 Streptomyces sp. NPDC026417 | reverse complement strand
CGCCTGCCCGCAGCTGGCATGTCCGCAGCGCAATCCGTACGCGCCCGCAGCCGCCAGTGCACGGAAGGGGCCGTGCCGGTACATCAGATGCCCGTCGAGACGGGGCCACACCCCACCGAGGAACGCTGGTAACAGACCTCAGTGCCCGACCAGCGACGGGCGGATGTACCGGCACGGCCCCGACCCACCCACCACCCGCAGCGCACCCGCACCGACCACGCACCCACACCCGCACCGGCACCGGCACCGGCACCGGCACCCGCACCCGCACCCGCACCCGCACCCGCACCGACACCGACGAACGGCACCGCCCCCCTACCGCCCACGCGAAGACTCCAACGGCGGCGCCGTCACCCACCCATGCGTACGGCACTCCGGCCGCCGGCACTCCGCCCCCGGCCGCCGTACCGCGGCGAACGCCACCACCGCCCCCAGCACCAGCACCCCCGCACACCACGGCATGGCCCGCCGAAACGCCGCGTCGAACTGCTCCGCCGACCGGTACGCCTCCGGCCCCATCCCCGCCAGCAACGGCAGCGCGGCCACCGCGACCAGCCCCGCCGCCCGCGCCGCCGCGTTGTTGACCCCGCTGGCCAGCCCCGCCCGCCCGGTCTCCACGGAGGCCAGCACCGTGGCCGTGAGCGGCGCGACGAGCGACACCATCCCCGACCCCATCACCAGCAGCGCCGGCAGCACGTCGGCGACGTACGACGCCCCCGGCCCCACCCGCAGCATCAGCAGCATCCCCGTCGCGCACAGCAGCGGCCCCACCGTGAGCGGAATCCGCGGCCCGATGCGCTGGGCGAGATCCCCGGAGCGGGCGGAGAACAGCAGCATCAGCACGGTCGTGGGCAGCATCGCCGTCCCCGCGCCGAGCGCCGAGTACCCGGCCACGACCTGGAGCTGGAGCGCGGTCAGGAAGAAGAACCCGCCGAAGGCGGCGTAGACGCACAGGGTCACGAGATTGACCGCCGTGAACTGCCGCGACGCGAAGATGTCGAGCGGCATCATCGGATCGGGCCGCCGCTTCTCGACGAGCACGAAGGCGGCCCCGGCCCCCACCCCCGCGACCGCCGTGACGGCGACGACGGCGGACCCCTCGGGCGCCTCGATCAACGCGTACGTCACCAGCGCCAGCGCCAACGCCCCCAGGACCGCGCCGAGCACGTCGAAGTGCCCGTGACTGCGCCCGTCGGCCGACTCGGGCACGTGCCGGACCGCGATCGGCGCGCAGAGCAGGGCCAGCGGAACGTTCAGGAGGAAGACCCAGCGCCAGCCGGGGCCGTCCACCAGCCAGCCCCCGAGGAAGGGTCCGACGGCCGCCCCGATGCCGCCGAAGCCGGACCAGAGCCCCACCGCCCTGGCCCGGTCGTCGGGGTGGAAGGACGCCTGGATGAGCGCGAGCGAGCCCGGCGTGAGCAGCGCACCCCCGACCCCCTGCAGGGCCCGCGCCGCGACGAGGACCCCGGCGCTGGGCGAGAGACCGCAGAGCAGGGAGGCCGCGGCGAACCACACCACCCCGATCACGAAGATCTTCCGGCGCCCGAAGTGGTCGCCGAGGGCCCCGCCGAGGAGGATCAGCCCCGCCAGGGTGACCATGTACGCGTTGACGGTCCACTGGAGCGAGCCGAGGTCGGCGTCCAGGTCACGGCCGATGCGGGGCAGCGCGACGTTGACGACGGTCGAGTCCAGCAGGGCCATGCTGGAGCCCAGCACCGTGGTCAGCAGGATCCACTTCCCCTGGGGGGAGGTGATCCTGACGGCCGGTTTCTCCTGCGGAGGGGCAGCCATGCAGCCGATCATCCCGCGTCGGGCGCCCCACGGCCAGGTCTCCGGCCACCCGGCCACCCGGCCACCCGGCCCACGCCACCCCACCCGGCGCCGCCCCGGCACGCCACGCACGGAGGAGTCGGCACCGCGACGCACGGAGGGCCCGGCACCCCCAAGGGGTACCGGGCCCTCCGTCACGGACCTGTGGCGGGCAGGAAGACTACTTGATCTTCGTGCCGGTGGAGCGGAGGTTGCCGCAGGCCTCGGTGACCCGCTGGGCCATCGACGCCTCGGCGAGCTTGCCCCAGGTGCGCGGGTCGTACGCCTTCTTGTTGCCGACCTCGCCGTCGACCTTCAGGACGCCGTCGTAGTTGCGGAACATGTGGTCCGCGACGGGCCGGGTGAAGGCGTACTGCGTGTCGGTGTCGAGGTTCATCTTCACGACGCCGTTCTCCAGGGCCGTGGCGATCTCCTCGGCCGTGGAGCCGGAGCCGCCGTGGAAGACGAAGTCGAACGGGGAGGGCTTGCCGAACTTGGCGGCGACGCCCTCGTTCAGCTCCTTGAGGAGCTCCGGACGCAGGACGACGTTGCCCGGCTTGTACACGCCGTGCACGTTGCCGAACGAGGCGGCCAGCAGGTAGCGGCCCTTCTCGCCCAGGCCCAGCGCCTCGGCGGTGCGGATCGCGTCGTCGACGGTCGTGTACAGCGAGTCGTTGATCTCGTGCGAGACGCCGTCCTCCTCGCCGCCGGTCGGGGTGATCTCGACCTCAAGGATGATCTTCGCGGCGCGGGCGCGCTCCAGCAGCTCCTGGGCGATGGCCAGGTTGTCGGCGAGGGTCTCCGCGGAGCCGTCCCACATGTGGGACTGGAACAGCGGGTTGCGGCCGGCCTTGACGCGCTCCTCGGAGACGGCGAGCAGCGGCCGCACGTACCCGTCGAGCTTGTCCTTGGGGCAGTGGTCGGTGTGCAGGGCCACCGTGACCGGGTACTTCTCCGCGACGATGTGGGCGAACTCGGCCAGGGCCACCGCACCGGTGACCATGTCCTTGCTGTACTGGCCGCCGAGGAACTCGGCACCGCCGGTGGAGATCTGGATGATGCCGTCGCTCTCGGCCTCCGCGAAGCCGCGCAGCGCAGCGTGCAGGGTCTGGGTCGAGGTCACGTTGATGGCCGGGTAGGCGAACTTGCCTGCCTTCGCCCGGTCGAGCATCTCGTTGTAGACCTCGGGGGTTGCGATGGGCATCTGTCCGCTCCTTGTATGTGCGGGTGGCGTGGTGCTTACGGCCCTGACCTAGGGGGGCGACGTCATCGTCGTCCCCATCTTTCCAGACTTGGCCCGATGCTCCATCCATCGCGTCCGCCCTGTGGACAGCCGGGCCGAGCCCCTGTGGACAACTCTCAGTCGAGGCCCAGCTCGTCCTTGGAGAAGGCGAAGAGATACGGCACCCCGGCCCCCTCCTGGATCTTCTCCGCGGCACCCGTCGCCCGGTCGACGATGGTCGCGACGCCGACCACCTCGGCGCCCGCCTCGCGGACGGCCTCGACGGCGGTGAGCGGGGAGCCGCCGGTGGTGGAGGTGTCCTCGACGACCAGGACCCGGCGGCCCCTGATCTCCGGGCCCTCGACGCGGCGCTGCAGTCCGTGCGCCTTGGCGGCCTTGCGCACCACGAAGGCGTCGAGCCGCCGACCGCGGGCGGCGGCGGCGTGCAGCATGGACGCGGCCACGGGGTCGGCGCCCATGGTGAGACCGCCCACCGCGTCGAAGTCGAGCTTCGCGGTGAGGTCGAGCAGCACCTGGCCGACCAGCGGCGCGGCCTCACCGTCGAGGGTGATGCGGCGCAGGTCGACGTAGTAGTCGGCCTCGAGACCCGAGGAGAGGGTCACCTTGCCGTGCACCACGGCCTTGTCCTTGATCTGCTGCAGCAGCGCGCCGCGTACGTCACTCATGCGAGCCAGCTTAGAGGCGTCGCGGCCCGGGCCGGCCCCCGCCTCAGAGGCGTCGCCAGGTCCAGGTGGTGGCGGCTTCCAGGGGTTCGATCGGAGTGACCAGCCGGGGCAGGGAGTTGAGCCCGTCGGGCGGCCCGGTCTGCGGCTCCACGCAGACGGCGGCCTCCTGCTCGTCGTACACCACGACCCATTCCTCACGGCTGGCGATCTTCAGCTCCAGCAGACCCGGCCAGGTGACGGTGACGTCGACGCCGCCGGGCATCCCGAAGCAGTCGTCCCACGGGCCCGGCCGCGGCTCGATCCGGCGCCCGGTGGGCAGGTGGTCCTCGCCGCGCTCCTCCTGCCAGGCGGGTGCGAAGTCGATCCGGGCGTCCTCGCCCGTCCCGAGGTTCCGGTTGAACCAGGGGTGCCAGCCGATCTGCGCCGGGAAGGAGGAGTCGTGCGCCTCCACGGCCATGCCGAGCGTGAGGCTGTTCCCGGTCAGGGTCACGATCTGCGTGACGCGGCCGGGGTGGGGCCAGGGGTCGACCAGGTCGTAGGTGATGACGGCCTCGCCGTCGCCGGTCCGCGCGGTGCGCCAGGCGCCGTCCCTGACGGTGCCGTGGATGGCGTGCGGCGGGGAGTTGAGGGGCATCTGCCGGACGGCACCTCCGTCCAGGAAGCGCCCGTCCCGGACCCGCCCGCACCAGGGCACCATCGGGAAGCAGCCGAACTTGGGCCCCTGCCGCAGCAGTTCGACGCCGCCGACCCGCAGTCCGCCCAGCCGTCCGCCGTTGCCCGGCTGCACGGTCACCTCCGCGTCACCCGCGGTCAGCGTGATGTCTTCGTTACTCACGCGACGACCCTACTGGCCCCACCGCACTCCCACTCGACCCGTCCGACGGGAACAGGACGCGCTCGCGGCCCGTCCGGTGTCGAGGACGAACACGACGCGCCCGCACGCGACGCGACGCACGACGACGCCCATGCGGGCCGGGGCCCCGGAGACGGGACCGGAGGAGGAGGGCCCGCGGCGCGGGCCCCCGCACATCACCTCGGGTCGCCACACCGGGCGGACCGGCCCCGCCGGGTCGCGTCACCGCCGTCGGCGCAGTGCCCGTCCGACGACGACGGCCGACGCCAGCGCGAACGCCGCCGCGGGCGCCGCCCAGCGCAACGTGGCACGGGCCGACGTGGCCTCGGGCGCGGGCACCGGCGCGTACCGCCCGCGCGGCGGCGCGTGGTCGACCTCTTCCGCGCTCCGCCCGATCATCGTCCGCCGCGCGTGCGCCGCCTCGGCGGGCGGTTCGTCCGCCACGTCCAGTTCCTCGGCCACGAGGTCGTTCTCCGCGAGCTCCGCCTCGGCCAGTTCCTCCTGCTCCAGTTCCTCCTCGGCGAGGGGGTCCAGGGAGGGCGGCGGCACGTCGGTCTCGAACACGGAGGGCGGCGCGTCGTCGGACCCGGTCCGGGGGCCGGAGCCGTCACCGGCCGCCGGCAGGTCCTCGGCGGAGCCGGCCGGCGTGGGCACCCCGGCCGCCCCGTCCCCGCCGGACGTCTCCCCGTCCCCGCCCCGGGAGCCCGCCCCGTCGCCACGGTCGGCCGGCGGCCCGTTCCCGGCGGCCGGGGCGGCGACCGCTCCCAGGTTCTCGGCGAACCGGTCCAGCAGCCGTGTCACCGCCGAGGCCACCGCGTCCGCGGGGAGTTCCTCGACCCGCCCGTCCGCAGAGGCCCCGCCGCCGAAGGCGACCGTCGTCCCGCCGTCCGCGGGGGTGAGCCGCAGGGTGAGGGCGAGCTTGACGGATCCGGTGCCGCGGGACTCGGTCGCGTCGCCCTCGACCGTGTACGACCCGTCGTCCCGTGCGGCGACCCGGAGGGCCCCGCGGTACGTGATGCTGTGGCTCCCGACGCGCACCTTCAGCCGCCCGGACACGGGCGCCGTCCCCGCGTCCTGATGGAGGCCCGGGACGGCCCTGGCGACCCGCGCGGGGTCGGCGAGCGCCTCCCTCAGCCGCTCGGCCGGAACCGGAACGAACACCTCATGGTCCATGTCGGCCGAGCCTACCCAGCATGGCTCGAACCGCACCCCCTGCATCACGGGATTCCCCGGTATCCGGGCCCGCGGCGACTCAGTCGGCGTACCGGGGGTGGATCAGCGTGGAGGGCGCCAGACCCCCGACGCGGGTGACGGCCGCGGCGCGGGCGTCGGCGGCGAGCGTCGCGCCGGTGAGACTGCGCGGGCTGGGCTCGCGCGGGTCCATGCGCAGCGCCGGGCGGCTGCGGGCGGCGAGGACGAAGCCCCAGTCGCGCGGGGCGCGGGAGGCGCCGGTCGTGCGGTCGGGGCCCGCCGCGAATCCGGAGTCGCGTCCGGCGACGCAGTACGGGGTGGTCCGCAGCCCGGCGGCCCGGACCGTCGCGTCGACCGTCCAGAAGATCCGGGGGCGGGAGGAGACGGGACCGGCGTGCACGGCGAGCCGCCCGCCGGGGGCGAGGGCGTGGTGGGCGAGGCCGTAGAACTCCTGGGAGTAGAGCTTGGTGCTGGGCGTGATGCCCGGGTCCGGCAGGTCCGAGATCACCACGTCGTACGTGCTGCGGGTGCGGCGCAGCCAGTCGAAGGCGTCGCCGACGGTGACGTGGACACGGGGGTCGTCGAAGGCGTGCCCGTTCAGCGCGGACAGGGCGGGGTCCCGGCGGGCCAGCCGTACGACTCCGGCGTCGAGTTCGACGACGTCCACCCGGCGCACCCCGGGGTGGCGCAGCACCTCGCGTGCGGCGAGCCCGTCGCCGCCGCCGAGGACGAGGACGCGCGCCCGGGGCCCGGTCAGCGCGGGGTGGACGAGCGCCTCGTGGTACCGGTGCTCGTCGCGTCCGCTGACCCGGAGCCGGCCGTCGAGGAAGAGGTCGAGGGGACGGCCGCGGGTGCCGCCGGTGAGGACGACCTCCTGGACGCCGGTCTGCAGGGCGACGCGCACGTCCTCGCCGTACACGGCGTGCCGCGCTGCGCGTTCGAAGTCGTCGACGAGGACGGCGGCCGTGGCGAGCAGCCCGAGGACGACCACGTTGGCGGCCAGCAGCAGGCAGCTCGCGCGCCGGGTCAGGTCCTGCCGGAACAGGCCGAGGACGAGCGTCCCGCCCGCGATCACGTTGACCGTGCCGGTGAGCAGGGCGCCGGTCAGCTGGCCGAGCAGGGGCAGCAGGAGGAAGGGGAAGGCCAGGCCTCCGACCAGCGCGCCGACGTAGTCCGCGGCGAACAGGTCCGCGACCGCGCCGCCCGCGTCCTGGCGCCGGATGCGCTGGATCAGCTCCATCAGGAGCGGGACCTCGGCGCCGATCAGCAGTCCGATGGCCAGCGAGAAGGCCACCAGCAGGCAGCGCGATCCGCTCGCCCAGGCGCCGCCCCAGTCACCGGTCCAGGCGAACATCGCGTACAGCGCCATGGCGCTGCAGCCGCCGACCAGGGCGAGCGCGGCCTCGACGGCGCCGAAGCCGGCCGCGGCGCGGCAGCGCAGCCGCTTCGCGGCGAGGGAGCCGATGCCCATCGCGAAGACCATCACGGAGAGCACGACGGAGGCCTGGGTGACCGAGTCGCCGATCAAGTACGAGGCGAGGGCGACGAGTTCGAGTTCGTACACGAGTCCGCAGGCGGCGCAGACGAAGACGCAGGCGAGGACGAAGAAGCGTCCGATGCCGGGGCGGACGGGCAGCCGCGCCTGGCCCCGCTCGCTGCCTGGCGGCGGCGCGCCGGGCTTCGAGGCTCCCCGTGCCCGCGCGAAACCGCGATTGGTGGCGGGCGCGTGCGGATCGATCACGCTGCGAACGCTACGTCACGGTGGCGGCACGCCTCGTCACCCACACGTGTGGATCCTGTCCGCCTGTGCGAGAGCGGCACGGGGCCGTCGCGCCGCGCCTGGTCGGCAACCACCCCGGAGACGGGCCCGGTTGCCGCCTCCGTCAGACGGCGGACGGGCTGAGGGACGCGACTCGTACGCCCACCCTCGTTCGGGTGGCGACGAGTTGACCGTCCTGGGGATAGGCGTGCCAGGTGCGCCAGTGCATCTGGCCCTCGTGGTGCTGGGCGAGCAGCGCCGTGAAGGCGTGCGGGCTGCCGGGGAAGACACCGGCGAGACCGTGGGGGTGGTCGGCGACCAGGGCCAGCAACTCCTGGGCGCGCCCGGCGAAGGAGCCGTCGGAGAGGGTCTCGACGCGGGCCGCGAACTCGTACTCCCAGTCGCCCACCCGCTTCGCGACGCCGAGCGGCAGCGGGGTGCTGCTGCCGGGGATGCACGCGACGGTCTCCGAACAACTGCCCCGGTCCTCCTCCAGGAGCACCTGGTGGGAGGCGCCGAGCAGCCGCAACTGCATTTTGGAGCCCGCCAGTTCGAGGTCGAGGGTGGCGAGCGCGGGCAGCGGCTCGCGCCCCAGGGTCCAGGCGAGGTCGGCCGCACGCGTATCGCTGTACGAGGTGTTCAGGGTCGTGAGCATGGGTCGGCTCCGCTATTACGCAAAGGGAGGTGTGGGGAGTCCGGCGCACCCGGTCGGTACCGGGAGATCGGCCAGGTCAGTCGGGCCAGGAGGGACAAATCCGAGGGCCGCGTTGGTGATGTAGAGGGAATCATGAACTGTGGCGCCGCCACAGCGTTTTTACCCAACTTCGTAGGGTTTCCATCCCCCCGAGGGCTGCACAGCTCAACTGTTCAACCACGGCGTACGCCCGGAGCGCGGAAGCCGCCCCCGGAACCCCTCGTCCCCCGACCGGCGGCGGTCGCCGGGTCGCGGGGCCGGGCCGCGGCCGCAGCCCCGCCCGGAAAGCCGACGTGCCCGCCGGGGGTGGTCCCCCGGCGGGCACGTGGGTGTGCGGATGCGCGTCCCCCCGAGGGAGCTCGGCTGCCCCGTGTCAGCTGCCTCCCCCGCATCCGCCTCCGCCGCCGCACGACGACCCGCCTCCGCAGGACGAGCCGCTGCTGCACGACGATCCACTGCCGCAGGAGTGGCCGTGGTGGCCGCCTCCGGACGACCCGCAGGACGCGGCCGTGCCGCCCCCGCCGGCCCACCAGCTGCCGCTGCTGCCGCCCCGGCCGGAGCGGGCGCCGCGGCCCCTCGATCCCTTGGCGGACTTCTTGTGGCCCCGTCCGGCGGCCTTGAAGACCGCGACCAGAGCGACCAGGCCGACTGCCAGGATGATGCCTACGAACATGGCGTCACCCTCCTCTCACTTCCCCCGAAGCGACCCCCCGTGGGCCCGCGTGGAGGGGGGATGCCCTCGCGCCGTCCGCGCCAAAGCAGAGTTGAGGAACTCCAGAGCTTCGGCGCAGGATGGCCGCCATGACCTCCAGCGCACGCCCTCTCCTCAACCGCAGGCTCGCCGAGTTCGGTACGACGATCTTCGCGGAGATGTCGGCCCTCGCCCTGAGCACCGGGGCGATCAACCTCGGCCAGGGTTTCCCCGACACCGACGGTCCGCAGGAGATCCGGGAGGCGGCCGTGCGGGCGCTGCGCGCGGGGCACGGCAACCAGTACCCGCCGGGACCGGGCGTGCCCGAGCTGCGGACGGCGGTCGCCGCGCACCAGCAGCGCCGCTACGGGCTGGCGTACGACCCCGACACCGAGGTGCTGGTCACGGCGGGCGCGACGGAGGCGATCGCGGCGACCCTGCTGGCGCTGGTGGAGCCCGGCGACGAGGTGATCGCGTTCGAGCCGTACTACGACTCGTACGCGGCCTGCATCGCCATGGCGGGCGGGACGCGGGTGCCGGTGACGCTGCGTCCGCACGAGGGGGCGTTCCGTCTCGACCTCGACGAGCTGCGCGACGCGGTCACGGACAACACGCGGCTGCTGCTGATCAACACGCCGCACAACCCGACGGGCACGGTGCTCACCCGCGAGGAGCTCACCGAGATCGCGCGGCTCGCCGTCGAGCGGGATCTGCTCGTCGTCACGGACGAGGTGTACGAGCACCTGGTCTTCGACGGCGCGGAGCACCTGCCGCTGGCGTCCTTCCCGGGCATGCGCGAGCGGACGGTCTCCATCAGCAGCGCCGGCAAGACGTTCTCGTACACGGGCTGGAAGGTCGGCTGGGTGACGGCGGCCCCCGGCCTCGTCACCGCCGTGCGCTCGGCCAAGCAGTATCTGACGTACGTGTCGGCGGGGCCCTTCCAGTACGCCGTCGCGGAGGCCCTGGCCCTGCCGGACGCGTACTTCGACGGGTTCCGCACCGACCTGTGGGCCAAGCGGGACGTGCTGGCGGCGGGACTGCAGGAGGCGGGTTTCGGGGTCTTCCGGCCCGTCGGCACGTATTTCGTCACCACCGACATCCGGCCGCTCGGGGAGTCGGACGGCGTGGCCTTCTGCCGCGCGCTGCCGGAGCGGGCCGGAGTCGTCGCCGTCCCGAACGCGGTCTTCTACGACCACCGGGAGGAGGGGGCCCCGTTCGTGCGGTTCGCGTTCTGCAAGCGTACCGATAAGTTGCGCGAAGCAACCGAAAGGCTCGCTGACCTGCGGAAACACCGCTAGATCCGGCACTCGGGCCCCGCTCATGCGCCACGGGGAAGGCACACAAGCGGGGCTCATCCGGCCCGCTGAACTGTCGGCGTCAGCGAGCCGGGGTCAGGTGGTTGGTGGGGTCGTCCGGGTGCCCGTGCCTCAGGTGAACTTGCATGCCTTGCACGGTGGCTAGGGCAAGGTCCACGTCATTCGTGCGGGTGCTCGCTCTAAGGCTTCCACGGAGCATCGCGCACGTGACGCACGTGTTCGGGGCAACCGGTCCGGAGCGGGGCCGCAAAAGATCGTCATTCACGTTCACGGGGTCACTCATCCCGCGTTACGCGCGCATGGTCGGTGAATACGCGTCTGTACGTGTCGTGCTCCGGATTGCGGCCTGTGTGCCCCAGGCACCAAAGCTGCACCGCGTCTTCCGCCGTAGCGCCGGACTGTGCCCCGCATCCCTCCGCCGTGCAGAACGCTTCTCGCGATGACTCAAGATCCGGCGCGTGCCGAATGGTGTGGGTGACGTACCGGAGTACCGCACGGGTCATGCCGGGCACTCCCGGTGTTCATACCTGTCAGCGCTTGCCGATCCGGACGCGCGCTCAATGGCCACCCGCTGGCACGTCTCCAGCGTCTTGAACGACTTGCGGCACTTCCGGCACTTCTCACCAGGCGGGGCGTAAGTCGTGTACTCACGCTGCCGCGCGTCCGTGTTCGTCGCCTGACTAGCCATGCTCGCCGTCCCCTCGCGTGGTCCGATGCCCAACCACGCTAGGAACGGCGACCCCCCAACTACCAGCCGGTTGCACGAGGTTGCACAGCAATCACGAGAGCCGGTCCATGGCATCCGTAATCAGCGCACGTGCGTTCGCCCCGTAGACCGCCAGCGCTGCCAGCTCCGCGAACGTTTCCGCGTACATGGCTACCTCGCTGGGTTGCGTGATCGTGAGATACCCGGAGATCAATTCGACATTGACTTGGGCGGTGTCATAGATCCAAAAACCCTCGGCGGGCCAGCGCTCCCGATCCGGCTGCATAGGCACAACTCCCAAACTCACGTTGGGAAGTGAGGCAACGGACACGAGGTGACCAAGCTGTCCGGCCATGACCTCAGCGCCACCGATTCCGGCCCGCAACACCGACTCCTCGACGAGGAAGGCGAATCGCCGGTCACCCTCGTACAACACCCGCTGACGTTCCATGCGCGCGGCCACCGCCTCGGCCACATCGTCCACCAGGCCACGCCGTCGCTGGATCGCTTGCAGTGCCGCTGTCGTGTACGGCCGTGTCTGGATCATGCCGGGCACAAGCCATGACGAGTACGACCGGAAACGGCGGGTGCGCTGATACAGCGGTAGACGTGCCTCCTGCGCCTGTTTGAGCCCGGCCCGCTCCATTCGCCGCCAGCCAACCCACATGCCCTCGGCCGTCCGCAGCGAGGCAATCAAATCCTCGGTTTGGTCCTCGGCCCCGCAGGCACGGCACCATGCCCGAATGTCGTCAGCGGACGGGGGTGTGCGCGCATTCATGATCCGGGACGATTTAGACCGGCTCCATTCGCAGCGATCCGCGATATCGGCACCGGTCAGGCCAGCATCCCGGCAGAGTTCTGCGAGACGATCCGCGAGAGCCTGCCGGGCCTGCTGTGCGCTGGAGTATGAGGAAACAGCCATGGTGCGTAGTCGTCAGACGGGCCGGTAATCCGCGTGGGGAATTGCCCGCTCCCACGCTGCCTCATACGCCGTGACGTACTGCGAGGCCAATTTCGAATCGTGCAATACCTCCATGCGCGGGCCGGTCCACTGACCCTCTCCGCTGAAGTGATGCAAGATCACGGTTTCCTCATCCATGACCCATCCGTCCAGCGCGGGCAACAGCAAGTCACGGGCCAGCGAGCGCGGCAACCAACGGACGTCCTCACCCGCAGCGACGTTGGTGAACGTGCCGTCGTACTCGTACCGGACGTAGTCGCTCAGCGGCTCGGAGACCACACGCAACCGGCGCATGACGACACCTCGGGCCGTCGTCTCGGCCACTACGTCCAGCCAGGAACGCCACCATGATTCGCGGTCGGCCGGGTCGTACCGGTGCCCTTCCTGCCAGCGGATGAATTCCGGATCATCCCGCATGTAGCTGTCCCGCATTTCAAGGTGCATCGCTGAGCGTTGCGCCTTTGCGAGGCATTCACGTACCGCTGTTGCCACCGTTGACCTCACTGTCCGGGCGCGGGATGAACTGAAGCATGTTCGCGGGCAACCGAATCACGGTCTCGTGGTCCGGAACGTCCGTTGAATGGCCGGGCACCGAGCCGACTTCCTGAGCCTGACGGACCGTTGCGTCATCGGCTTTCCATGACTGGATGATCAGGTCTCCGGTCGTGTCGTCAAGCCAGATCGTGGGCGAACCGTCGTCCGGGGTGTTCGGCCAAATCCCCAGAAACTTTAGGGCCATTGGGCACTCCTCTACCGAGTCGGTTGCACGTGCTTGCACGAGCCTCGCCCCGGCGCGTGATCAACGTCAAGGGGGCATCGGACGACATCGGGCAGACCTCACCGGCAACGTTTCTGACGACCCATCAGATACGAGCCATGTCTTGCACGGGTGACGATGGCCCAGCCCGCCGAGTACCCCCACGTATCCAATGTCTGGCGATCGCATGACAGCTAAGGGGCTGGTCCGGTAGGTCTGTGCAGGTGAACTCCTCTGCTAAGCCTCCCTCCGAGGACGACGAGCCCCCCTCAGCCGCTGAGAAAACGAAGAACCTGATCAAGAAGCACAAGAAGAAGATCATCACCATCGGCGGCACGGTCCTCGTCGTCACGACCGGTGTGCTCATCCACCTCGCCAACAGGCAGCGCGTCGCCGAGGGCGTCGAAACCTGGTCGCCGTTCCCCGGCCCTGCATCCGAGGACCAGGAAGGCGAAGCGAAGTGTGTTGAGTGCGAGACAAGCTTTGACGTCGCAGAGGCGCGAACTCAATACCAGTCGGAGCCCGGTACAGGAGAGGGCGAATATGACGACCTGCACGGCGGAGAATGGTGCGCAGAATGCGCCCTAGCGCGAGCCGAAGGGCTTGAGAACCAGGGTCGTGCAATCTTCATGATGAATGGGGATGAAGACTACGACGATGACTTTGTGCAAAAGTGGCTGTGAGCGACTAGGTGGAATTTAGGACCCTCAGCCGGCTGAGCATCCCAACTCTTTACCGAAGATTCCCCAGAAACGCCGAAAGCCCCGCACCGGCCACCAGAGAGGCAGCAGGTACGGGGCAAGCACCTAGGAACGTTCCTAGGTGGTCGGGCGGTACGGCTCGGCGCACGGAAAGCCTCTCGATCGCGGGGCTGTACGATCCTGCGCCATGGACGCAGCACTAGCAGCCGTATGCGGCGCACTGGCGGGCTCTCTGGGCACAATTGGAGCGGCTCTAGCTACCGGGCGGGCACAAAGGGCAGGTGCCGAAATTGCTGCCCGCGCAGAGCATCGTAAGGCACGGCGCGAGCCTCGCGAAGCCGCATATAAGAAGTATGCCGCCTCTGTCGCAGTCTTGATGGACTGGGAATACTACGACGACGAACCCAATCAAGATGACGAGTTACACCCGATTCTGCTCGACATTAGGCAGGCATGGACAGACGTTCTCTTCGCCGGACCCAAAAGGGTGACAGCCCCTGCCGACCACCTAATGGACGCATGCGTGGCTTTTCGAGTAGCAGTGCGAGAACGAGCCCTAACCGACTTCGATAGCCCTATGGCGTGGGTGGCCGACGCGCGTCGGGACATACGGGTATGCCTTGGTCTGTTTGTGGATGCTGCTCAGAGAGCGTTGGACGATGACGGGTCTCGGCGACGGTTTAGGGGCTGAGTATCTTAGACTTTCTGGCCTCTCCCCGCCGCCTCCCTCTTGCGTCGTGCATCCTGGTATTCACGCACGAGGTAGGCCGGCACCCCGGCATAGCGGATGCTGTCGAAAGCCTGCATTCGGGACCTGCGCCTACGGTCCTCTATCGCTTCCCGTTCCCGGTACTTACGCCGTGCCGCCGTCATCAACTCGGCCCACTCGGCTATCTTGGCGCGGAACTCGTCATCAATCATCGGTCAATTCCTAACAACCCAGCGGGCTAAAAGGGCCCACAGAAACGGTCTGATTAGCCATCACAGGTTTTTCTCTCCCTGCCGCTCGTTTAGCAGGCGGGTGGGGAGGCACCCCCCAGGTATGGGCCCGCCATGATCAGTCAGAGAAAGCGTCGGACGGCCGACACCGCTCACGGGCATACTCGTCACATGGACAAGCGAGAACGCTGGTTCAGCGAGGGAGCGCCGCTGTTCCGGCAAGTGATGGATCGCATCGGGCTCGCTGATCGGCTGCCCACTGATGATCTCTACTACGCGTGCCCGTGCTGCTTGCACGCCTTCCCGTTTGAAGCAGTGGCCGCACAGACGTTGACTGTTGAGCACGTGCCGCCGGAAGCGCTTGACGGAAAGGGAATGCTGCTCACTTGCAAGCGCTGCAACAATGACGCGGGACGGGACTTTGACTCTCACGCACAGAAGCGTGCAGAGTTTCACAGCATGATGGCGGGCAAAGGTACGAAGCGGCCCATGCGCGCTGTCTTTGAAGCGGAGGGCATCTTCGTCAACGGGGAGGCGCAGAGCACTGGGAATGGCTGGTTCCTGCAAGGTGTACCCAAGCAAAACCATCCGGCGATGCTCGACGCTCATGAGAACGCATTGCGCGCCGCATCCGAGGACAGCGAAACGGCAGGCTTCAAGTTCACGATCAAAGAGCGATTTTCGTCAAAGCATGCCGATGTTTCATGGGTACGCTCCGCCTACTTGGCTGCGTTCTCAGCTTTGGGGTGGAGCTACATCCTCCAGCCCGCATTGAACCCCATCCGAGAACAGATCAAGCCCGGCTCATCCGCCACCCTGCCGTCAATCATTGGCTTTAACCCAAGCCATGATGCCGACACTCGGCAACTCATGATTGTTGAAGAACCGGAGGATCTGAGCAGCGTGGTCGTAAGAATCGGCCACTACACGGTGTTCCTCCCCGACCCGTGGAGCACCAGGAATCTCGAACAGTTGGCGGAGTCAATTTCAAGATTGCGTGATGAAGATGGCGCGGTTCCATTCTCCATGAACGGCAAGATCGTGCCCTGGCCGACCAGGCCAATGTACGCGCTGGACACGCTGACTCCTTAGCACCAGCACACGCGCCAGCGAAGATGTGCACGGGCATGGCAGGTCAGAAAGGGGGCCAGACCTCGCCGGCTCCGGCCCCCCTCTTGCGACAGCGAACGGCCACAGCGCTACGCGGGCGGGATAACCGGCGGGTTGATCGGGTTACCCGCAGCGTCCCGAGGGGTCGTATCGAATCCCACCAGTTCACCGTGTCGGGCCCCGCCGTACACGCGCACATATTCAACACCCCGCCGCACAACGGAACCGGTGTAACCAGCGGGCACCGAATCGGCCCATGCCGGGGAACCATCGGGCAGGCGGGGGAAGTGCGGGTAATCGCCATTCGGGCCAGGGTCTAGCGAATCCTGGGGCATTACGCGCCGTCCTCGCTGACGAGCCACTTAGCGTCAAGTTCGTCTGCCAGGTCGGCAGCATGGCGCTTCGCAGCGTCGCCAATCGCCTGTTCCAGCCGGGCCGCAATCATCATGTCGCGGGTAAGCAGACTGGCTGCAAAGTTGCCCGCCGCGTGCTCACCATGCACCCGGAAATACGCGTTCCGTGCGTGCTCTCGAACGGCATTTCGCTTAGCGCGCTCCACCCAGAAAGCGGCTACAGCGGCGATGGGGTCGGTTCCCTCGTAAACAGCGTCACTGGCCGACTTGTTACCCGAATCTTGTAGGTCAGCGTCGAGCTTTTCCCACTCGGCCAGGAACGCGATATCTAGGTCACGTTGCTTGGCTTCACGCTCAGCGGCGATCTGCTCGGCCTTTTCGAGTTCGGCGGCCTCGGCGGCCTCTAGCTCTCGCTGCGCCTTCTCAGCGGCAGCACGAGCCTTAATCAGCTTTGCGTCAGTCATCAGACGTTGCCTCCGAGGTTCTTGTAAGCGGCTGCAATTCGATCCCCACCCATCGATTCGGCAGGGCCGGAAACGTCACGGCCGGAAGCGGCAGCAGCCTTCTTGCCGCCCTGGTAGTAACCCAGCGCCATACGCGACTCAGGGCTAAGGGATCCGCCACTAGACGCGAGTGCGGCGGCATTCTCCATTGCAGTGCTGTAGTTCCAGGACCCGGCACGAGCGTGCAGAATGCTCGCAATGGCCGCGTCGGTCATCCCAGAATCAATGTGATCGCGGTTGGTCATGAATCCTCCTTGATAGCGAGACCAGCGAAATATCCTCGCTGGTCAGTTTGGAAGTACGGGTATCCAGCGGCGCCAACGAGCCGCACGAGCGATCCCATAGGCACCGGGCCGACACCGTTTTGCCCTGCCCACCGGTTCACAGCGACGGATAGCGCGTGCTCCTCGACATAGCGGCCGTCCTGAGTGGCCGCACGCAAAGCATTGAAAACGACAGCGCGGTATGCGGCATCGACGTCCATCGCGGAACCTCCAGGTACGAAAAAAGCCCCCTCGCCCGGTCTCCTTTACAGACCAAGCGAGGGGGCTAACCAGCGAGCGTCACGCCGTCCATGCGCGCGTGAATACAACTCGCCGAAGATCAGGGGAATGCGGGTAAAGGCCGCATGTGACAGCACCACCTAGGAACGTTCCTAGGTGATCAGCGAAAGGCCGGGCAATTGCTCACCCGGCCCAACTCGATTCGCTGTCGAGTAGAGGTGTTTCGCCTCTACTGGCCAGAGAGTGTGTTGGTTAACCGCGAAACAACCGAAGCGGACATAAAGCCAGGTAGCGTTATCGAGTTGATACCCCAAGCCGGCTCGGGCCCCCAGCGCCTTTCTAAGCGCCTCTCGGGAATGCTCGGGCGTAGGGGTTTAGCGAGCCGCTAAACGTCGCTCAGGGAGCCGCACAGAGCCTTTCGGCTAGGCAGCGCGCTTCCGCTGTCGGTAAGCCTTTTGCTTGTGAGCATTCGAGCAGTAGCGGCGGGCACGCGTAGCACCGTCCCATCCCGCGCTGTTCTCGCACCCGTCCAACTCGCAAACGGCTTCCCAGCGGGACTCTTCCCCGTCCGCCTTTGCCTGCTCGGCGCACTCCTCGGAACAGAACCGCTGACGGCTGTTCTTCGGCTCGTACGCGTCTCCACAGCGCTCGCAGTCTCGCCCCAAGAGCTTTGCCGTGTACTCAGCGGCCGTCAGCTTGCGTGCGCGCTTCCGGGCCTGCCGACAGGCATTCGAGCAGACGACTTCCTGTCGGCCGGTTAGGGCGGTGTCGCATACCTCGCAGCGAGGATCACCGAAAATCAAGGGCAGGCCACTCCTTCAATAGGGTGTTACGTTGCGGCATGTAGTTGTACCTAGCTTCGGTATTGCTAGTAGGACTCCTATAGGTATATCTAGAATGTAGTTCACTTCTACACAAACTACATTTAGAGAGTTTCTGTACTAGCTCCCCGCTCCTCGCTGTGCCCGCTGCTTCCTGGCTAGGTACTTCGCCTGGTCCCTACAGCGAGCTGAGCAATACAGCGCAGGGCGACCAATTCCCTTGTCAGGCACGGGGTCAGAGCAATCCGGCCCGGCACAGCCACCAGCAGGGAACAGTACGGACTCAACAAGACTCAGCGCGTGCCGCACGTACGCGTGAACGTCTTCCGCTGCCGGGCCTGCCTCCCATGCTGCTTCTTCTGCCCGCTGGAGTGCTCCCCGTATTTCCTCGTAACCTGGATTCGACATGTTTTCGTGTCCTCTCTAATCCCCGTAAGGGGATCGACTGTTCCCCGGAACTCCCGTAACGAACGCGAGTGTCCCCCGATATTCCTTAAAGTCATCAAAAGAAAACCCCGCCATCGCTGACGGGGGTTTCTGTCAGGCAGCTTCCGCGATAAGCAGAGCGAGGCGGGCCGCCTGTAGGTCTGGGGAGTTCCCCAGATTCTTTCGGAACGCGCGCACGAGTCGGCCGCGCTTTGTGTCCCTCTCGCTGGCCCACGCGTTCATACGCGCGCTCAGCGTTTCAAGGTCAAGGGTGTTCGTGAGTGGCACCGCGCAACCTCCCTGTTGTCTCTCCTGTTGCGTTCACGGTGCAGAGAGCGAGCCGGTTAAGTGGCTCTTTCTGACGTACCGTCAGATTGCTAGTCGACTCGGGATGGAAGCTCTGTACGGCTACCTGCGGGCCGTCTGCGACTCTCACCGCGTACCGGGCGGCGAGGTGGCGGGAACGGCCCAGACGGCCGTCTGTTGGCTCTCTCGTGGCCGTTGTCAGCAAGGGCCGCTAATCCCCTCGCCGCTGGCCGGTCATTGAGAGCCCCTGAGGGGGCATCAGAGGGCATGGGGAAGGCCCGGCGGGAAGTTGTCCCACCGGGCCTCTGTCAGCCTCTCAGCGCGCCCTACTCGGCCGCTTGCCCCTCCGACTCCGGCACTGCGGCTCTCGGGAGATCCACAACCCGCGTGAAACCTGCCCATGCGTAATGGAATCGCTCGGCCGTCACCTTGGTGCGTCCGGCCCCGAACTTCTGCCGCACGCAAATGCCGTCCAGCGCCAGCGCCAGCAACCCGCGCCGCTGTTCCTCCGTCGCCGCCTGCCAAGCCTCCTGGATCTGCTCGGCCTCAAAGAGGAAAGACACATCCGCTGTGGGCTCTGGCACAGAGCTAAGAGCCTTTTCCGCAAGCCTGACCTTGTCCTCCGCCTCGGTCAGCAATCCGGGGAAATACTCAGCCGCAGGGCCGCTAAATTCACCGCGCTTGTAGCGGGCGTCCAGGAGATCACTCAACTCTGCCTTTGCGTTTTCCACCGCCTCAGCAAGGCTTTTCCGCTCACTTACGGCGTCCGGTCGGTGCGTGGCCAACCAGCGGGTAGCCACCGCCAAAATCAGGGCGTCTTCCGGTTCGCTTGCCGTTAGACGGCTCACGAATGCAGCGAACACAAAGTCATGGGCGTACTTAGCCATGACGGACGCCGGGGCATCACACGGCCGTCCCCCGCTGGTCTTGTGTGGGCAGTTGTACGACGAACCGCGCCGAACCATTTTTCGTCCGCAGCCAGCGCAGTGCAAAAGTCCCGAAAGAAGATGCTTGGGCAGGCTGCGGATTCCACGGCGGGCGGGGGTGGACTTGTCCCCCATCAGCTTTGTTCGGCCCTTGACCACCTTGCGCGCTCGCATCTGTTCGGCCTCGGTAACCAGCGCCGTACCGACACTCACCCGTCGCCCCTCGGCATTACGGTGAATCGGGTCCTCTCTTTCGAACCAGTGAGACGACGGCTGGAGTCCGATGTACGCGGGATTCTTGACCACTCGGTACATGTACTGCGGCGACCACTTGCCGCCGCTCGGGCACGGAATGCCCTCGGCGTTAAGTCCCCCCGCCACGGTCGGTGCCGTCGCACCCTCCGCAATCTCGGAAATGATGCGCCGGATCACGTCGGCCTTTTTCGGACCGTCCAGCTTGCCGGGAATGGCGGGCGAATCGTCGGGGATCAGCTTGCGGTTCTTGGTTTTGGCCAGGCCGTAGGGAACACGCGGGGCCAGCCAATAGCCCTGGTCTTTCGAGTAGCGCCATGAGTCGGACACACGGTCCGACAGTTGGTCGCTGAACTCCTTTGCATCCTCGGCACGCCACATAATCATGCGACGGTCTTTCGGCTCGCTGGTGTCGAGATTGTCAGCACCGAAGAAGATTCGCCGACCCTCTAGCCGCTCCATGATCGTGAGGACAGCGAGCGCGCCCCGGCGGCTGAACCGGTCCAGCTTGTACGACCAAAGGCACTTGATTTCGCCGGTCTCCAGCGAGTTAAGGCCAGCGTCGTACGCGGGTCGCTTCACATCCTTTGATCCGCTGATTCCGTGATCCACCCACACATGACGCGGGGTGTAGCCATTCCATTTGGCCCAACGAATGCCGTCTTCAATCTGCTGCCCAACGCTCAGTTCGGTGTCTCGCTGACCCTTTCGGGCAACGGACTTCCGAGCGTAAATATCGAGATCACCGTTCGGATCAATCGTCTTGAACGGCGTCGTCATCGGCCGGAACGTCGGAACGCTCACGGGACCCCCTTGCATCCGGGTGAAGACCCGGCCAGGGGGGCGGATTGCCCCTACTGGGAGCGCGGCGCTTGCGGGTCTGCCCTACAGGGAGGGAGCCAGTGAAGCGCCGTGCTCACGTCTTCACCGGCTGCAAGCGCACGGAGGTGCTCGAAGAGGCAGCCGAACGGCTGAAGGCGGCCTTCGGGGACCCCGCCGGGGCCCGAAAGGCGGGTTTCTAGCACCCTGAGGGCGCCCGAGGCGGGCGACGCGCCGGAGGGGCACGATCGGTACCCGCACGGCCGGGTGATGCTCGCAAATGCCGCGTAAGGGACGCACAGTTCGGATGTGACCCACGCGAGTACCATTCCCGCTCCCGCCAAGGCGTCCGGTGCCGGGGCCCGCGAGCTCCCGGGTTCCGCGCCACGGCGGCTGTCCACCACGGCGGCCACCGCGCTCGGGCTGTTCGCCGCCGCACGTCTCACCGGCGTCCTCGTGCTCGCCGTGGCCGCCCGCTCGCAGGGCAGACCGACGCTCGCCCTGCTCGGCAGGTCCTGGGACTCGCTCTGGTATCTGGGCATCGCGGCGCACGGGTACGGCCGCACGACGCAGGTCGGTCCGGACATCGCCCGCAGCGACCTGGCCTTCTTCCCGCTCTACCCGGCACTCGTGCGGTCCGTCACCACGGTGACCCCGCTGAGCGGTGCGGGCGCGGCCCTGCTGGTCGCCTGGACCGCCGCGGCGGCCGCCGCGTACGGGATCTACCTCGTCGGGGCTCGGCTGCACGGCCCCGCCGTCGCCACCGTGCTCGTCGTGCTGTGGGGGCTGCTTCCGCACTCCGTCGTGCTGTCGATGGCGTACACGGAGCCGGTGCTCACGGCGTTCGCCGCCTGGTCGCTCCACGCGGTGCTGACCGGGCGGTGGGTGTGGGCGGGCGCGCTCGCGGCGCTGGCGGGGCTGGCCCGGCCCAACGGGGTCGCCGTGGCCGCGGCGGTCCTCGCGGCGGCGGCGTACGAGATCGTGCGGGCGCGCGGCCGGAAAGTTTCCCACAGGCTGTGGACGGGCGCCGCGCTCGCGCCGCTCGGCTGGGGCGGCTACGTCCTGTGGGTCGGCCTGCGCACGGGTGATCCGCTCGGCGGCTACTTCGCGGTGCAGCGCCTGTGGGGGTCCCGCTTCGACTTCGGCCGCGACTCCCTGGGCTTCGTGAAGCACCTGCTGCTGCGCGGCGACCGCTTCGTCTTCCCCATGACGATGGTGATCGTGGCGGCGGCGATCCTGCTGTTCGCGCTGCTCGTCGCGGACCGCGCCCCGCTGCCGCTGCTCGTGCACAGCGGCGTCCTGCTGCTGATCGCGCTGGGCGGCTCGGGCTTCTTCGAGTGCAAGCCGCGCTTCCTGCTGCCCGCGTTCCCCCTGCTGCTGCCGCTGGCGGGCGCGCTGGTGCGCACGGCAAGAGCCCGGCCGTGGCACGCGACGCTGGTGGTCGGCGCCCTTGCCGGGCTCTCGTTCGCCTACGGGGCGTATCTGGTGGTGATCGCCCATACGCCCCTGTGAGTGGGGGCCGGGACTACTCCTCGTCGTCCCCGGGCTTCTCCGCTTCGTTGACTTCCTGCTCCAGGCCGAGCTGCTCGACGAGCCACTTGTCGAACTCGATGGCGGCCCGCACCCAGCTGACCGTCGACGAGACGAAGTGCTCCAGGCTGACGCCGGTGCCGATCAGCATCTGCGCCTCGCCGATGAGCCGGACGGTGCCGTCGTCGTGCGTGTGGCTGTAGACCTTCGGCCACAGGGTGCGACGGTTCCAGTCGTCGATGGACTCCAGCAGCGCGGGCTTCTCGTCGATCTGGTGCGGCCGGTCGTAGAACGTCCGGACCGAGAAGACCTGCTGGTCACCCTCACCGCGGAACATGAAGTACGTACGGAACTGCTCCCACGGCGCGACGAGGTCTCCCTCTTCGTCGACGAGGTGCTTGAGCTCCATCTGGTCGAGGAGCTGCTTCACAAGGTCCTGATCCGGGACGACGGGGCCCGCCGGTCCGCCGGGCTGCGGCTCGGGCTGGCCCCCGAAGTTCGGAATCGAGGACGGGTCGATGCTCACCGTGTATTTCCCTTCGTACGGATTACGCCATCCTCCCCCATGCGGGGCGGGGAGTGGCAACCCCTGGCGGGCCTGTCCGCCGGGGGCTGACACGATCCGGCCGATCTCCGCCGACGGGCGGGCCGGGCGCGGTGCGCCTCCGGGCGGCCCGGGCCGCCCGGCCCACCGGCCGGCAGCCCCGGACATCCGTCACCGGACCCGCCGGGTACCCCGTTCCGCCGGACCCACCGGGCGGCCCGCCATACCGGGCACGCGGGCCTCCCGGCCGCCGGGATCACAGCGTCTTGCCGGCCCCCGGGGCGCCGTCGGTGGCCGGGCCCACGATCAGGCCGTCGCCGAAGGCGTCGACCCGGACCGTGTCACCGTCCTTGACCTCGCCCGCCAGGATCTCCTTGGCGAGCCGGTCGCCGATCGCCGTCTGGATGAGGCGGCGCAGCGGCCGGGCACCGTAGGCCGGGTCGTTGCCCCGGTCGGCGAGCCAGGCCAGGGCGCCCTCGGTGACCTCCAGGGTGAGCCGGCGGTCGGCGAGCCGCTTGGCGAGCCGGTCGATCTGGAGCCGGGCGATGCGCTCCAGCTCGGTCCTGGTCAGCGCCGAGAAGACCACCAGGTCGTCGAGCCGGTTCAGGAACTCCGGCTTGAAGGAGGCGCGTACGACCTCCAGGACCTGCTCCTTCTTCTCCTCCTCGGTGCTGACCGGGTCGACCAGGAACTGGCTGCCCAAGTTCGAGGTGAGGACCAGGATCGTGTTGCGGAAGTCGACCGTGCGCCCCTGGCCGTCCGTCAGACGTCCGTCGTCCAGCACCTGGAGCAGGACGTCGAAGACCTCCGGGTGGGCCTTCTCGACCTCGTCGAGCAGGACCACGCTGTACGGGCGCCGGCGCACGGCCTCCGTCAGCTGGCCGCCCTCCTCGTACCCGACGTAGCCGGGCGGGGCGCCGACCAGGCGGGCGACGCTGTGCTTCTCGCCGTACTCGCTCATGTCGATGCGGACCATGGCCCGTTCGTCGTCGAAGAGGAAGTCCGCGAGGGCCTTGGCGAGTTCGGTCTTGCCGACGCCGGTCGGGCCGAGGAAGAGGAAGGAGCCGGTGGGCCGGTCGGGGTCGGCGATCCCGGCGCGGGTGCGCCGCACCGCGTCCGACACCGCCTGCACGGCCTGCGCCTGGCCGATCAGCCGGCGCCCCAGCTCCTCCTCCATGCGCAGGAGTTTCTGGGTCTCGCCCTCCAGGAGGCGGCCGGCCGGGATGCCGGTCCAGGCACCGACGACGTCCGCGATGTCGTCCGCGCCGACCTCCTCCTTGACCATGGTGTCGGCCTCGGCGGCCTCCTCCTCTTCCTCGGAGGCAGCCTCCAGATCCCGCTCCAGGTCGGGGATCTCGCCGTAGAGCAGCTTGGAGGCGGTGTCGAAGTCGCCGTCGCGCTGGGCGCGTTCGGCCTGGCCGCGCAGCTCGTCGAGCTTCTCCTTCAGCTCACCGACGCGGTTGAGGGACTGCTTCTCCTTCTCCCAGCGGGCGGTGAGACCGCGCAGTTCCTCCTCGCGGTCGGCGAGGTCGCGGCGCAGCTTCTCCAGGCGCTCCCGGCTGGCGGCGTCGGTCTCCTTGCCGATCGCCAGCTCCTCCATCTTCAACCGGTCGACGGAGCGCTGGAGTTCGTCGATCTCGACGGGGGACGAGTCGATCTCCATGCGCAGCCGGGACGCGGCCTCGTCGACGAGGTCGATGGCCTTGTCGGGCAGGAACCGCGAGGTGATGTACCGGTCGGAGAGGGCCGCGGCGGCCACCAGGGCGCGGTCCGCGATCTGCACCTTGTGGTGGGCCTCGTAGCGCCCCTTGAGGCCGCGCAGGATGGCGATGGTGTCCTCGACCGTCGGCTCGGCGACCAGCACCTGCTGGAAGCGCCGTTCCAGGGCGGGGTCCTTCTCGATCCGCTCGCGGTACTCGTCCAGGGTCGTCGCGCCCACCATCCGCAGCTCGCCGCGGGCCAGCATGGGCTTCAGCATGTTGCCCGCGTCCATGGCGGAGTCGCCGCCGGCACCGGCGCCGACCACGGTGTGCAGCTCGTCGATGAAGGTGATGATCTGGCCGTCGGAGTCCTTGATCTCGGCGAGGACGGTCTTCAGCCGCTCCTCGAACTCGCCCCGGTACTTCGCGCCGGCGACCATGGCGCCGAGGTCCAGCGCGACGAGCCGCTTGTTCTTCAGGGACTCGGGCACGTCGCCCTTGACGATCCGCTGGGCGAGCCCTTCGACGACGGCGGTCTTGCCCACGCCGGGCTCGCCGATGAGGACGGGGTTGTTCTTCGTGCGCCGCGACAGCACCTGGACGACCCTGCGGATCTCCTGGTCCCGGCCGATGACCGGGTCGAGCTTGCCCTCCCGCGCGGCGGCGGTGAAGTCCGTACCGAACTTTTCGAGCGCCTTGTACTGGCCCTCGGGATCCGCGGTCGTCACCCGGCGCCCTCCCCTGGTCTTCTGGAACGCGTCCAGCAACTTCTTGGCGGTGGCCCCCTGCGAGGAGAGTACGTCTCCGGTGCGGCCGCCCTTCGCGGCGATGCCGATCAGCAGGTGCTCGGTGGACAGGAACTCGTCGCCGAGCTCCCTGGCCCGCTCGGTGGCGTCGGCGATGACGGCGAGCAGCTCGCGGTCGGGCTGCGGGGGCGCGACGGTCGAGCCGGTCACGCTGGGCAGCGAGGCCAGCACCTGCTCGGCGCCGGCGCGCACGGCGGCCTGGTCGGCGTCGACCGCGGCCAGCAGGTCGGTGATGTTCTCGTTGTCCTGCCCCGCCAGCAGAGCGAGCAGCAGGTGGGCAGGGGTGAGGTCCGGGTGCCCCTCGGTCACGGCCCGGCTGCTGGCCGCGTTGATCGCGTCCCGGCTCCTGTTGGTCAGCTCGGCGTCCACGGTCGCTGTCTCCTCCTTGCGTCAGTCGTCCTCGGCCTGACTACAGCAACATACACAAAGTTGAGTCTATTTCACTCAAGAAGGTGCGTGGGGCGAGAAACGGTTAAGTTCCCGCCATGGCCGCCTACCCCGTGAACCCGCGCGATCCCGACGCCGCCTACCTCGGCTTCTGGCGGGAGCGCCACCTGTGCACCCTCACCACCCTCCGCCCCGACGGCTCCCCGCACGTGGTGCCCGTCGGGGTGACATACGCACCGGAGGAGGGACTGGCTCGGGTGATCACCAACAAGTCGAGCACCAAGGTGGCCAACATCCTGGCCGCGGGGCCCGCAGGCGCCCGGGTCGCGGTCTGCCAGGTGGACCGGCGGCGCTGGGCGACGCTGGAGGGGCTCGCCGTCGTGCACCGGGAGCCGGAGCGGGTCGCGGAGGCCGAGCGGCGCTACGCCGAGCGCTACGGGCGGGTCCCTTCGCCCAACCCCGCGCGGGTGGTGATCGAGATCGAACTGACCTCGGCGCTGGGGCGCGGCTGATTTTCAGCCCCGATCCGCCGGCGCGACGGCCTCCTCGCATCGGGGGATACCCGGATCTTTCGCCCAAAACTGCAGCGGGGGGGGGGGGGGGGGGGGGGGGGGGGGGGGGGGGGGGGGGGGGGGGGGGGGGGGGAGGATGGGGAAGGGGGGGGGGAGGGGGGGA
>NZ_JBVHPY010000008.1:0-23399 GCF_055567695.1 Streptomyces sp. NPDC026417 | reverse complement strand
CCCCCCCCCCCCCCCCCCCCCCCCCCCCCCCCCCCCCCCCCCCCCCCCCCCCCCCCCCCCCCCCCCCCCCCCCCCCCCCCCCCCGCTGCGGGGGGAAGCACCTGCGCGATCTACAACGACGGGGGAATCGCGTCAGGCACTGCGGGGGGTGGCTGAGATGGTCCGTACGTCCGGGGCTTCCGGCTCGACCAGCTGGTGGTCACGCTGATCCAGGTTCACGAAGATCATGCCGTACCGGATGGCGCACCGTACTGGCTGCGGCGCCCCCCGAGGCCGCCGCAGACACCGGTAGGCCCGGACGTCCTCGTCGTCGTCCCGGGTGACGACCACCGGCTCTCCGAAGACCGTCACCATCAGCGAGTCACCACTGTGGGGGATGGCGGTGACCAGGTCGATGAAGTGCCAGCCGGACCGGTAGGCGGTCGCCATCTCCCGGCGGAAGGAACGGTCGTCGGGCGGGATGGTCATGCGGCCACGCCCTTGGGGGAACCGATGCTCCACGAGAGGTCCCCCTGCACGCGGCTCCAGGAGAGATCAGGCGGGGCGATGCTCCAGGAGAGGTCGCCGGGCACGGCGTCGGTCGTGCTGGACACTTGTGCATCGGCAGGCTCACTGCTCCAGGAAAGGTCCAGGGCGCTTACGGCACTGAAGACCATCCCAGCGGAGAAGGCGACAGCGAGCACCGAGCGAACCATTCTCTTGCACATAGTCGGCTTCGTCCTCACTTCCTTGGATACTCTCCCCCGCCGTCCTCCAAGACGATGGCTCATTCAGTCAGGCAAACACCACAGGGTCGATGCATCATGTTCCTGCACGTTCAGGACCCTGGGGGGTGGAGCTTTGCCTACAAAGAACTCACATCGGACACATCCTCATGCCGAGACTGAACTGTGCGACGAAGGCAAGCGTCTTTATGCCACCGCGCTGCGCTCGGGGCGCATCGCGCGCAAGGAGGTCGAACCGGCTCCCTGCCTGATGGAATTCGCGCTGCTGCACCCCGACCCGGACGACCCCCTGTGGCTCCGGCCGGTACCGCCGGCGGCCGCGCTCGCCCAGCGCCTGCACCCCATCGAGCGGGAGATCCAGGAGCGTAGAAGCCTGGCCGTGGAGTTGACCGACTCCTTCGAGCCATTCATGGCCATCACCGCCCAGGATCCGCCGACCACGCACGCCATCACCGTGCTGGAAGGCATCAACCGGATCAACTCCGCGATCGAACTCGCCATGGCCGAGTGCCACTCGGAGATCCTGACCGTCCAGCCGGGCGGCGGGCGCAGCGAACACTCTCTCATCGAGGCCCTGGAGCGCGGGCGGGCGGTCATCGCCCGCGGCATCACCATGCGCACGCTCTACCAGCACACCGCCCGGCACAGCCAGGGCACGCTGGCGTACGCGGAGCACATGACCAAGGGCAATGTCGAGATCCGCACCCTCGAAGAGCTCATCGAACGGCTGATGATCTTCGACCGCACGGTCGCCTTCATCCCGGCGCGCGGCGACGGCCAGATGGCACTCGAACTGCGCCACCCCGGTCTCGTAGAGTACCTGGCCAAGGTCTTCGAACAGCTCTGGGCGCGCGGCGTCCCGCTCCTCGAGGAGGCCCCCTACGCCCCGCCCACGGACGGCATCACCGGCGTCCAGCGCTCCATCGCCAAACTGCTCGTGGAGGGCCACGTCGACGAGGCCATCGCCCGCCGCCTCGGCATGAACGTCCGCACCTGCCGCGCCCACATCGCCAAGCTGGCCGCCGCACTCGGCAGTGGCAGCCGCGCCCAACTGGGCTTCCTGATAGCCCAGTCGGGGATCCTGGACCCGGATCACTGACCGCCCGCGCGAGGGCCGGGGCCCGGGCTCAGCGGGCCGCGGAGGAGTCCTGGTCGGGCACACCGACGGGCACCGGTTGCGCGGGGTCGGCGGCCCGCGGCGGCCCGTCCAGGCCGGCCTGGGCGATCCGCACGCCCAACTGCGTCCTGCTGGCCGCCCCGAGGGTCTCGGAGAGCCGGGCGATGTGGGCACGGCAGGTGCGGACGCTGATGCCGAGCCGCTCGGCGACCACGGCGTCCTGGTGCCCCTCCGCCAGCAGCGCGGCGATCGACCGCTCCCGGTGCGTGATGCCCTCGATGCCCGTCGAGGGCAACGGCGCGGCCAGCGGGATGCCGAGCCGCCACAGCCGTTCGAAGACCGTGACCAGGTAGTCCACCAGCGCCGGGTGGCGCAGCTCCAGGGCGATCGTGCGGTCCGCGTTGGCGGGGATGAACGCCACCTTGCGGTCGAAGACGATCAGCCGCTCCACGACCTCGTCGAGCGTGCGGGCCTCGGCCGCCTCCCCCATGAGTTCCATGTACGTGTGCAGGCCCTGGCCGTGCCGCGCCACGTGGGTGTACAGGTCGCGCATCCGCACCCCGCGCCGGCGCAGCCCCAGCGCCCGGTGCAGGCCCTCCGACAACTCGTCCTCGCGGCGGATGCCGCCCGGCTGCACCGTCAGCACCTCGGTGCGGCACGCCTCGGTGGCCTCGTCCATCGCGGCCCGGATCCGGGGCAGTCCGTCGAGCACGCGGATGGCGGCGCCCTCGGCCGGTGCCCGGACGCGCCCGCCGAGTCCCGCGTACCACTCGAAGGCGGCCACGGCGTCACCCACCCGCGACTGGCTGGCGGTGACCTCCTCGTAGACGCCCCGCAGCAGCCGCGTCATGACCTCCTGCGGCGAGGTCGGCACCAGCCAGCCCATGTCGTCGGGGTCCGGGTGCAGCAGCGCCAGTTCGAGCAGGCACGGCACCGCGTCGGCGTCCGAGCGCAGCACGCGGCCCCGCCGCACGGCCCGGGAATACACGCGGTCCCCGGCCTCGCACAGCCGGTCAGCACCGTGCGGATGCGTGTCCGTCCCGTGCCCCGCCATCTCCCACCCCTGGCTCCAAACTCCTGGCTCCAGCGTCTTGCGCGATGCAACGCCTCGGCGTCTTCCGCAGCGACACTATGCGCGGCCCGGTCCGCCATCGCAACACGCCTCTCTCCCGCGGCTGCCCCCGATCGCCCCGACACGTCGGCACATATCCCCACCTCCGCAACGGCCCGTTGCAACAAGCTGACCGTCCCGGCACCCCGCACCGCGCCCGTGCGCGTCGGCGCGGCGGGACGCCGGGCCCCCGGGACGGGTGGCCGGATGTCTACGGTCGAGGGGGCGGCCGGCCGGGACGCGGTCGTCAGGACGCCGGTTCGAAGACGAAGAAGCCGTCCTCGGTGCCGAGGTAGCCGTAGCGGGTGGCGTCGTCGAAGAAGGGCACGCGGTCCGCGGGCAGGTCCTTGCCCAGCACGTCCTTCGTGCGTGCGTCGACCGCCACGGCGAGGTCGCCCCCGGTCGTGCCGTACAGCACCGAGTCGTCCGCGGAGAAGCGCAGGGGAGTCAGCGCCTTCTCGCCCGCCCCCTGGGCCCAGAGCTGCTTGCCGGTGGCCGTCTCGCGTACGACCGTGCCCTCGTCCGTGGCCGCCGCCGCCAGGTCTCCGGACGCGGAGAGGAGGGGCTCCTTGACGCTCGGCCAGGAGGCGACCGCCTTACCACCGCCCTCCAGTTCGTACCAGGCGTCGATCCAGACATCCGACCCGGCGGCGGTCTGCCAGGCCGTGAGGACCCTGCCGTCCGCGACCCGCAGCACCCTGATGCCCTCGGACCTCCGGTCGCCGTCGTCCGTGAACTCCACGCCCCGGGGCGGCTCGACGTCGGCGCTGCTCCACACCTTCCGGCCGGTGCCGAGGTCGGAGAGGGTGACCTGTTCCGGGTCGCTCTCGTAGCCGGAGGCGTTCTCGAAGCCCGCGAAGTAGTCGCCGGTGACCAGCGGCGCGTACGTGGACGCCCCGGTGGCCTCGCCGGTCTCGGGGAGGAAGGCGCAGTCGGCCTGCGCACCGGTGCATGCGACCGTGCGGGCGTCACCGCCGTCGAGGGGCGTGAGGCGAAGCGTTCCGTCGGCGACCCCGACGCGGTGGCCCTCCAGGAGGAAGGCGGCGGCGTACGTGGACCGGTCCACCAGGCTGTTCGGGTCCTGCGGGAGTCCGCTCACGCCCAGCTCGGTCCCGGCGGCGTCGTACAGGGTCGCCGTCGAGGTGACGGTCTCCTCGGTCAGTCCGTCGGAGCCGTCGGTCCGGGACGTCCCGACGGCGAGAGCGGGGACACCGTCGTGCCAGGTGGTGGCGGTGACGGAGTCGGCCTTCACCTTCAGGCTCCTGCGTACGCCGCCGGACTCGGCGTCCCGGAACTCCAGGACGAGCTCCTCCGGTTCGTCGGACAGGTGCAGCACCCGGTTCTTGCCGCTCTCGGGCTCCCCCGCGGCGTCGAAGTCCGCCAGGTAGGCGCCGTCGGCGCCCTTCGCGAAGACGAACGCCTCGCCGAGGTCGAGCACGCCCGGGGCGCCGCCGCTCCCGGCGGCGGGCAGGCTCCACGCCGCCCGTTCGGCGAGTCCGGGCAGCCGGGGGCCCCGGTAGGCGGGCCCGGCCTGTGACGCCCCGCCGGAGCCGTCCGAGCCGCCGCCCCGGTGCGCGGCCTCCCCGGCCGAGTCACCGGAGCCGCAGCCGGCCAGCAGACCGAGGGAGAGCACCAGCCCCGCCACCGCTCCCGTGGTCCGCGCGCCCCCGGGGCTCCGCCGTGTCTCCTCGTTCGTCGCGCGCATCCGTTTACATCTCCCCCGTGATCACGATGTGGCAGCGCGCAACAGTAGACGATCTTCGAGTCGTCCAACTGCCGCACGCTGCCGGGGAGTCCCGTTCGTCCCACTCTCGGCGCCGCCCTTTTCACCGGATCTCCGCGCATGCGGTCCGGCCGGGGTACGCGCCCGGGACGGGCCTACTTCAGGCCGATCGCCGCGCAGTCCGCCTTGAACTTCGACGTGCAGATCTGCTTGACCGTGTAGAAACCTTCCTCCACGACGGTCTCCTGGATGTTCTTCTTGGTCAGCGCGACCACGGGGACCAGCTGCGCGGGGACCTTCTTCGTGGTGGGGCTGTCGACCTTGTCGCGGGTGAGGGCGTCGAACTCGATCGACCGGCCCTGGACCTTCGCGACGGCCATCTGGGCCGCGGCCTCGGCCTCCTGCGGGTACGACTTGTAGACGCTCATGAACTGGTCGCCCGAGACGATGCGCTGCACGGCGTCCAGTTCGGCGTCCTGACCGGTGACCGGCGGGATCTTGGTGGCGCCGGTCTCCTTGAGGGCCTCGATGACGGCGCCCGCCATGCCGTCGTTGGCGGAGTAGACACCGGCGATGTTGTCCAGGCCGATGGCCGTGATCGCCTGCTCCATCTGGGTCTTGGCGTTCTCCGGCTTCCAGTCCTTGGTGTCGTACCGCTTGGCGATCTGCACCTTGCCCTCGAGCTCGCCGAGGGCGCCCGCCTTGAACTGGGCGGCGTTCGGGTCGGTGACCGAACCGTTCATCATGACGATCTTGCGGTTGGCCGCGTCGGCGCCGAGCGACTCCACCAGCGCCCTGCCCTGCACCTCGCCGACGAGCTCGTTGTCGAAGGAGATGTACGCGTCGATCGGCCCCTGCGCCAGGCGGTCGTACGCGATGACGGGGATGCCCGCGTCCTTCGCCTTCTTGACTCCGGCCGCTATCGACTTGGAGTCCACCGCGTCCAGCAGCACGACGTCGACCTTGTCGGCCACCATCTGCTCCAGCTGGCTGCTCTGCTTGGCCGCGTCCTGCTCGGCGTTGGCGTACTCGACCCGGCCCTTGTCGTTGGTGAGTTCGAGGACCTTCTTCTCGATGATGGGGTAGTCGAACTTCTCGTAGCGAGAGTTCTCCTTCTCCGGAAGGAGCAGACCCACCGTGATGTCGTCGCCCTTCTTGGGGCTGGCGGAGCTGCCGTCACCACCGATGCCGTCCACGACGCCGCAGGCGGCGAGCGGGGCAGCCATGGCAAATGCGCCCAAGGCTATGGCAGTACGACGCATACGGATTCGGGTGTTCACTTCATGTGCCTTCCGGACGAGGACGCAGCATTGCGACCAGGTGGCTGAAAGCCAACGCGGCGATCACCGCAGCGTCAAGGAGTAACCACTTAACGAGATGGCAACGGCCTTCTGTGTGTGGCGTGTGAAGGTACCAACTCTCCGGACGTGCGGGAACGTTGCGCCCTCTCCACTTCGTGGAAAGTTCCGGCACCCCCGTCCACACCTCCGTCCCTCACGGAGAGTAGCCACTTGCGTACGCCGCCACCCCGTGCGAAGGTGTCCCTCGGCCCATTAATCGAACGCCTGTTCCCATCGAGCGGGTGGGAGGGAGGTCGCCGGATGAGCGGCGCCCGAACGACGGGGAGCGCGGTCTGGATCGGCTCGCTCGTCCGCCGCTTCCCCGCACTCGTCGAGGCACTGGCCCCGGGAACCCGGGAGGGGCTCCCGGACGGCCCCGCGGAACCCGCGGCGGGCGGGCCCGCCCCGTCCGTACGCCTGTCCGTCCCGGACGCCGTGCGCGACATCACCGACGGGGTCGTGGAACTGGAGGAGGCCGTCCGCGAACGGCTGCGCCTGCGGCCCGTCGCTCCCGCCCCGGTGCCGGTGCGGTTGCGCCGCATCGCCGGACTCCTGGAACGCATCGCCGCCGACCCGCTGCTCGCCGCCCATGTGGAGGAGGAGACCCGGCGCATGGCGGCCCGCTGCGCCCGCGCCCTGGGCGACCGCGGAGCGACCTGAGGCCGCCCGCCCCGCCGGCGATCGCGACGTGCAGCGCGCAGCCGGCCCGGCGCCGGCCGGAAGGGGGCCGCCGGGCCGCCTGGGCCGCGTCCCCGCACGTGCAGGGGCCGGGAGGTGAACCTCACCTCCCGGCCCCTGCACGTACGGGGTGACGCGTGCGCGCCTACTGCTCGGACGACCGCTTGGGCCGCCAGACCACCAGCGCACTGGTCTGCTGGACGTCCTGGTAAGGCACCAGGTCCCGCCGGTACGAGGCGTGGACGGCGGCCTCGCGCTGCTGCATCGCGGCCGCGGCTCCGTCGAGGGCCGCCTCCATCTCCGCGACCCGGGACTGGAGGGCGGCGACCTGGTTCTCCAGCTCGATGATCCGCTTGATGCCCGCCAGGTTGATGCCCTCGTCCTGCGACAACTGCTGAACGGTACGCAGCAGTTCGATGTCGCGGGCCGAGTAGCGCCGGCCCCGCCCGGCCGTGCGGTCGGGAGAGACCAGGCCGAGGCGGTCGTACTGACGCAGGGTCTGCGGGTGCAGACCGGAGAGCTGGGCCGCCACCGAGATGACGTAGACCGGCGTCTCCTCGGTCAGTTCGTACGGGTTGCGTCGACGGCCGATTCCGTCCATGGCGTCCTCATGCTCCCTTCGCGGCCTGGAACAGCTCCGCCCGCGGATCCTCCTCCGCGGTCGCCTCGCGATACGCCTCCAACGCGTCGCGAGCCTTGCCCGAGAGGTCCTTGGGGACGGCGACCTCGACGGTGACCAGCAGGTCGCCGCGTGTGCCGTCCTTGCGGACCGCGCCCTTGCCCCGCGCCCGCATCGTGCGGCCGTTGGGCGTGCCCGGCGGCAGCTTCAGGGTGACCGGCGGCCCGCCCAGCGTGGGCACGCGCACCTCGCCCCCCAGCGCCGCCTCCGGGTAGGTGACGGGCACGGTGACGGTGAGGTTGTCGCCCTTGCGGCCGAAGACCGGGTGCGCGTCCACGTGCACGACCACGTACAGGTCGCCGGCGGGGCCGCCCCGTTCGCCCGGGGCACCCTTGCCGCGCAGCCTGATCCGCTGGCCGTCGCTCACCCCGGCCGGGATGCGCACCTGCATCGTGCGGGAGGACTTGGCCCGGCCGCTGCCCCGGCAGACCTCGCAGGGGTTCTCGGCGATCAGGCCGCGGCCCTTGCAGTCCGGGCAGGGGTCGGTCAGCGAGAAGCCGCCGCCCGATCCCCGGGCCACCTGGCCGGTGCCGACGCACGTCGGGCACACGCGCGGTGTGCCGTTCGCGTCGCCGGTGCCCGAACAGGCCTTGCAGGGCGACTGGGAGGACATGCGCAACGGGACCGTCGCGCCGTCCACCGCCTCCGTGAAGCTCAGCGTGACCTCGGACTCGATGTCCTGGCCGCGCCGGGGCTGCGTCCGGGCGCCGGTGCCCGCGCCACCGCGGTTGAACAGGCCCCCGAAGACATCGCCTATGCCGCCGCCGAAGCCGCCGGCCGCCGTACCGCCGCCCTGGGCACCGCCTCCGAAGAGGTCGCCCAGGTCGAAGTTGAAGGAGCCGCCGCCCGCGCCGGGACCGGGCCGGAAGCCGCCGTTGCCGAAGAGGGTGCGCGCCTCGTCGTACTCCTTGCGCTTCTTGGGGTCACCGAGGACGTCGTTCGCCTCGGAGATCTCCTTGAAGCGCTCCTCCGCCTTCGCGTTGCCCTTGTTGGCGTCCGGGTGGAACTCGCGGGCGAGCTTCCGGTACGCCTTCTTGATCTCGGCCTCGGTGGCGTCCTTGGGGACGCCGAGGACCTTGTAGTAGTCCTTCTCGATGAAGTCCTTGGTGCTCATCCTCGACGTCCCTCCTCCCTCGTCCGTACAACGTCAGCCCTCGTCCGGGCCACCGCTCTCCTTGTCCTCGGCCGACTCGGCCGACTCCGGGGAGTCCGCCTTGACCGTCTGCGCCCCGGGCTGGGGCTCGGCGACGGCCACCCGCGCGGGGCGGATGGTGCGCTCGCCGATGCGATACCCAGGCTGCAGAATCGCCACGCACGTCGTCTCGGTGACGTCCGGCGCGTAACTGTGCATCAGGGCCTCGTGGATGGTCGGGTCGAAGGGCTCGCCCTCCTTGCCGAACTGCTGCAGGCCCATCTTCGCCGCGACGGTCTCCAGCGACTCGGCCACCGACTTGAAGCCGCCGACCAGTTCGCCGTGCTCCCGCGCGCGGCCGATGTCGTCGAGTACGGGCAGGAGCTCGGTCAGGAGGTTCGCCACGGCGATCTCCTTGACCGCGATCCGGTCGCGCTCGACCCGGCGGCGGTAGTTCTGGAACTCGGCCTGGAGCCGCTGGAGGTCCCCCGTGCGCTCGGTGAGCGCGGTGCGGGCCTGGTCCAGCTGGGCCGTCAGGCCGGCCAACTGTGCTGCTGCGTCCCCGTCCGGGGCCGCCGCCGCCTCCTCTTCCGAGGAGGGGGTGGCGGCCTGCGGCTCGGCGTCGTCAGAGGTGGCGCCGGAAGGGACGTCAGGCTTCTCTTCGAAACCCGGGGTCTCCTCCGTCACGCGGCACCGTCCTTGCGGTCCTCGTCGACGATCTCGGCGTCGACGACGTCGTCGTCGGCACCCTTCGGCTGCTCGGCACCGGCGGCACCCTCGGCGCCACCGGCCGCCTGCGCGGCGTTGGCGTCGGCGTACATCGCCTGGCCCAGCTTCTGGGAGACGGCGGCGACCTTCTCGGTGGCCGTGCGGATCTCGGCGGTGTCCTCGCCCTTGAGCGCGGCCTTCAGCTCCTCGATGCCGGCCTCGACCTCGGTCTTGACCTCGCCCGGGACCTTGTCCTCGTTGTCCTTGAGGAACTTCTCGGTCTGGTAGACGAGCTGCTCGCCCTGGTTGCGGGTCTCGGCGGCCTCGCGGCGGGCGTGGTCCTCCTCCGCGTACTTCTCGGCCTCCTGGCGCATCCGGTCGACCTCGTCCTTCGGCAGCGAGGAGCCGCCGGTGACGGTCATCTTCTGCTCCTTGCCCGTGCCCAGGTCCTTCGCGGTCACGTGCATGATGCCGTTGGCGTCGATGTCGAAGGCGACCTCGATCTGCGGGACGCCGCGGGGCGCCGGCGGCAGACCGGTCAGCTCGAACATCCCGAGCTTCTTGTTGTACGCCGCGATCTCGCGCTCGCCCTGGTAGACCTGGATCTGCACGGACGGCTGGTTGTCCTCGGCCGTCGTGAAGATCTCGGAGCGCTTGGTCGGGATCGTGGTGTTGCGCTCGATGAGCTTCGTCATGATCCCTCCCTTGGTCTCGATACCGAGGGACAGCGGGGTCACGTCGAGGAGCAGGACGTCCTTGACCTCACCCTTGAGCACACCGGCCTGCAGGGCGGCGCCGATGGCGACGACCTCGTCCGGGTTGACGCCCTTGTTGGCGTCCTTGCCGCCGGTCAGCTCGCGCACGAGCTCCGCGACGGCCGGCATACGGGTGGAGCCGCCGACGAGCACGACGTGGTCGATCTCGGACAGCTGGATGCCGGCGTCCTTGATCACGTTGTGGAACGGCGTCTTGCAGCGCTCCAGCAGGTCGGCCGTCAGCTGCTGGAACTGCGCCCGGGTGAGCTTCTCGTCCAGGTGCAGCGGGCCCTCGGCGGACGCCGTGATGTACGGCAGGTTGATCGAGGTCTCGGTGGACGAGGACAGCTCGATCTTGGCCTTCTCGGCAGCCTCGCGCAGACGCTGGAGAGCCATCTTGTCCTTGGAGAGGTCCACGCCGTGGCCGCTCTGGAACTGCTTCACCAGGTAGTCGACGACGCGCTGGTCCCAGTCGTCACCACCGAGGTGGTTGTCGCCGTTGGTGGCCTTCACCTCGACGACGCCGTCGCCGATCTCCAGGAGGGACACGTCGAAGGTGCCGCCACCGAGGTCGAAGACGAGGATCGTCTGGTCGTCCTTGTCGAGGCCGTACGCCAGGGCGGCGGCGGTCGGCTCGTTCACGATGCGCAGGACGTTCAGGCCCGCGATCTCGCCGGCCTCCTTCGTCGCCTGACGCTCGGAGTCGTTGAAGTACGCCGGGACGGTGATGACCGCGTCCGTGACCTTCTCGCCCAGGTAGGCCTCGGCGTCGCGCTTCAGCTTCTGCAGGATGAAGGCGCTCATCTGCTGCGGGTTGAAGTCCTTGCCGTCCAGGTTGATCTTCCAGTCAGTGCCCATGTGGCGCTTGACCGAACGGACCGTCCTGTCGACGTTCGTGACCGCCTGGCGCTTGGCGACCTCGCCGACGAGCACCTCACCGTTCTTGGCGAAGGCGACGACGGACGGCGTGGTCCTGGCGCCCTCGGCGTTGGTGATGACGGTGGGCTCGCCGCCCTCCAGAACGCTGACGACGGAGTTAGTCGTGCCCAGGTCGATGCCGACCGCACGTGCCATGTCAATTCCTCCAGCTGACTTGAGTGGAACGGACTCAAGTGTGCATCACGCCGGGCGTGTGGTCAACAGAGCTGAGTCGGGGAGGCTCAACTCTTATCCGTTCCTTACGCGCAACAGGGTCCTGAGCTGGGTATTTGCGTGCGCCTTGGGTGACCCCCGAATGGCCGAGCCGGGGCAATCCGACACCGGGTGCCCGGGGAGCGTACGTCCACGCCGGGGAGAAATGCCGCAATATGGTGTGAATGACAGCATCCGGTTCCACCGGGCGGGCCGCGGCCCCGCGGTCCGGAGGTGCGGTGCCCCTGTGAGGCAAGCCTCAGCGACACAGATCACCGCCCGCCTGGCTACAGTGCGGCGCTGGAAATGGGTAGTCTCAGACGGACTGCATAAGTTACCGCTTAGTAATCACTCTCGAAGCACCACCTCGCAGGCCCGAGGAGCCCCCAAATGCAACTCGCCGCGATCATTGTGTCGCTGGTACTCGCCGTAGTCGGCGTGGCGCTGTTCGCCCGAGCCATCGCACAGATCTACCGGTTCGTGCGGCTCGGCCAGGACGTCCCCGCGGGCACCCGTACCGACGACTGGGCAGCGCGTACCGTCACGGTGGTCAGGGAGTTCCTCGGCCACACCCGGATGAACCGCTGGGGCGTGGTCGGTGTCGCACACTGGTTCGTCGCCGTCGGCTTCTTCTCGCTGGTCGCCACGCTGGTGAACGCCTTCGGCCAGCTCTTCGAGGCCGACTGGGTGCTGCCCGTCATCGGCCACTGGCTGCCGTACGAGATCTTCGTCGAGTTCATCGGCCTGATGACGGCGCTGGGCATCCTGACCCTCATCGTCATCCGCCAGCTCTCGCTGCCGACCCGGCCCGGCCGCAAGTCCCGCTTCGCGGGCTCGAACTTCGGCCAGGCCTACTTCGTCGAGGCCGTCATCCTCATCATCGGCCTCGCGATCATGACGCTGCGCGGCCTGGAGGGCGCCCTCACCGGCGTGGACCACTACGAGGCCGCCTACTTCGCCTCGTATCCGCTGGTCAGCGCCTTCAACGGGCTGAGCCTCAGCACGCTGCAGAACCTGGTCTACCTCACCGCGATGATCAAGATCGGGACGTCCTTCATCTGGATGATCACGGTCTCGCTGAAGATCGACATGGGTGTGGCCTGGCACCGCTTCCTGGCCTTCCCCAACATCTGGTTCAAGCGCAACGCCAAGGGCGGCACCGCCCTCGGCGGACTGCTGCCGATGACGTCCGGCGGCAAGGCGATCGACTTCACCGACCCGGGCGAGGACGACGTCTTCGGCGTCTCCCAGGTGGAGCAGTTCTCCTGGAAGGGCATCCTCGACTTCTCGACCTGCACCGAGTGCGGCCGCTGCCAGTCGCAGTGCCCCGCCTGGAACACCGGCAAGCCGCTCTCCCCCAAGCTCCTCATCATGTCGCTGCGCGACCACGCGCACGCCAAGGCGCCGTACCTGCTGGCCGGCGGCGGCAAGGACATGGAGGGCACCGAGAAGGCGACCGAGGAGCAGCTCAAGGACGTGCCCGCGGCGGCCCTCGCGGAGGCCGAGCGCCCGCTGATCGGCACCCTGGAGGAGAACGGGGTCATCGACCCCGACGTCCTGTGGTCCTGCACCACCTGCGGTGCCTGCGTCGAGCAGTGCCCGGTCGACATCGAGCACGTCGACCACATCGTGGACATGCGCCGCTACCAGGTGATGATCGAGAGCGCGTTCCCGTCCGAGGCGGGCACCATGCTCAAGAACCTGGAGAAGAAGGGCAACCCCTGGGGGCTGGCCAAGAAGCAGCGCCTGGAGTGGACGAAGGAGGTCGACTTCGAGATCCCGGTCGTCGGCCGCGACCTGGAGGACCTCTCCGAGGTCGAGTACCTCTACTGGGTCGGCTGCGCCGGCGCCCTGGAGGACCGGGCCAAGAAGACCACCAAGGCCTTCGCGGAGCTGCTGCACATCGCGGGCGTCAAGTTCGCGATCATGGGCGGCGACGAGAAGTGCACCGGTGACTCCGCCCGCCGCCTCGGCAACGAGCCCCTGTTCCAGGAGCTCGGCATGGAGAACGTCTCCGCGCTGAACATGGCCTTCGGCGAGGAGATGGACGACGAGGGCAACTTCACCGCCGAGTCGAAGAAGCCGAAGTCCGCCAAGAAGATCGTCGCCACCTGCCCGCACTGCCTCAACACGCTCGGCAACGAGTACCCGCAGCTCGGCGGCGACTACGAGGTCATCCACCACACCCAGCTGCTCCAGCACCTCATCGACGAGGGCAAGCTGCTGCCGGTGACGCCGGTCGAGGGCCTCATCACCTACCACGACCCCTGCTACCTGGGCCGCCACAACAAGATCTACACGCCGCCGCGCGAGATCATGTCGGCCGTCCCGGGCCTGCGCCAGCAGGAGATGCACCGCCACAAGGAGCGCGGCTTCTGCTGCGGCGCCGGCGGCGCGCGGATGTGGATGGAGGAGCGGATCGGCAAGCGCATCAACAACGAGCGGGTCGACGAGGCGCTCTCCCTGAACCCGGACATCGTCTCCACCGCCTGCCCGTTCTGCCTCGTCATGCTGACCGACTCGGTCAACGGCAAGAAGAACGACGGCAAGGCCAAGGAGTCCGTCCAGGTCGTGGACGTCGCCCAGCTGCTGCTGGACTCCGTCAAGACACCGGTCGACCCGGCGGGTCCGGCCGAGGCCGAGAGCACGCCGGAGCCCGAACCCGTCAAGTGACGGCCCCGTCCGGGGGGAGGGCGGCCGTGCGGTCGGGCACCGGCCGCCGCCCCTCGGACACTCCGCACCCCATGTCCCCGGTCGCCACCGGGGACATGGGGTGTTCTCGTGCCGAAGGACGGGTCCCCTCGATCGGGAGGACGGCCGGTTCCGCGCGCCCCGGCCTCCGCACCGGCCCGCCCAGGCCCCATCATGTGCCGTCATGATGTGCACCGTCGCCGGACGAGCCCTGGAGTCGCATTGACACGCCTGCGCGCCGTGCTGGTCTGCGCCGCGGTCCTCGCCGCCGCCACCGGATGCAGCGCGGACGGGCCCACCGCCGACCGCCCCTCGCACGGGCGTCCCGCCGCCGGGAAGCCCGCCGACCACCCCGACCCGGGCGACTTCAACGGCGACGGCTACGACGACTACGTCGACCATCTCCCGGCGAAGTCTCCGGGCGAGCAGGACTTCACCGGGACCCTGATCGTCGTCTACGGCTCGGAGAAGGGACTCGATCCCGCCCGGAGCAGCCGCACGCGAGCGCCCGCGGGCCAGGGGTTCGTGTCGGTGCCACTGCGGACCGACCTCGACGGGGACGGCTTCACCGACCTGCTGGGCAGCCGCGGCAAGGACCCGGCCGACGCCCGCACCTTCGCGATGTTCGGCGGTCCGCGCGGCCTCGGCGCGGCCCGCGTCCTGGACCTGCCGCGCGGCTTCCGCCCGCTGGCCGCCGCGGACTTCGACGGCGACGGGTCCGTGGACCTGCTCGACGGCGGCCGGGGCGGCACCGGCGACACCACCTCCGGGGAGCCCGGCACCGACGGCTCCCTCCAGTACGGGCCGTTCGACCGCACCGGCACGCCACGGCGCCAGGCGGTCCTCGACCTCGACCAGGACGGCTACGCGACGCCGAACACCGCCGCCACCGGCGACTTCGACGGCGACGGCCGGGCCGAGGCCGTCCTCACGTACTCCTTCGACGCCGAGCAGGACGACTCCGCGCCCGCCGGACTGCACACCGTCGGTGTCTACGAGGGCGCCGAGCAGGGGCTCGTCCGCGACACCCGCCGGGAGGAGCGCATCGAGCGGGCCCTGTCCGCCTTCGACGGCCCGCGCACCCCGGCCGTCGGCGACGCGGACGGCGACGGCACCGACGACCTGCTGCTGCCGACCCGGCTGACCGTCGGCCCCGCCGACCTGCCGAAGACCGGCGGCGCCCTGACGATCCTGTACGGCGCACGGACCGGGCTCGGCACCGGGCGCCCCGAGACCGTGATCGGCGACCGCGGCGGCGACCCGCGGCGCGTCGACTTCGGGTCGTCCCCGGCCGTGGGCGACGTCAACGGCGACGGTCGGCCCGATGTCGTGGTCGACACCCCCGACTTCCGGCGGCACGACGGCAAGGTCACGCTGCTGCCGGGGTCGGCGGACGGCGTGCCGTCCACCACCGGGGAGCAGTCGCTGGACGCCGCGACCGAGGGGCTGCCCGGCACGCCGAACCCGCACTACTGGAACGCCTTCGGCCACCGGCCGCCGCTGCTCGACGTCGACGGCGACGACCACGCGGACGCCGTGGTGTTCGGTCCGCTGTACGAGAAGCGCAAGGGCGCCTTCCTGGTGCTGCGCGGCTCGGACACCGGTTTCGACCCGGAGAAGGCGCAGCTGTTCACCCCCGGGGACCTCGGCCTTGAGGTGCAGCCCACCTAGCGCTGCCGCCCGTCCGGGCTGCCCCGCTTCCGGAACCGCCGGGGGACCGGGACCGGGACCGCCGTCCGTCCGGGGCGGTGGCCGGAAGCCGACCGTCGTGTTCACCCGGACGTCATGCGGGCACAACCGTTCGTACGCCTCAGGAGTCACACCCAGGACACCCGACATCCGGCCTGGGAGTGACTCGTGCGTGCAAGGAAACTGGCCGTCGCGGCATCCGTGGCCGCGCTCGCCGCGGCGGGGCTGACCCTGCCCCTCTCCGGTTCCGCGTCCGCGGCCCCCGCACTCGACGGCGACTTCAACGGCGACGGCTACGCGGACATCGCGGTCGGGGTCCCCGGCGCCACGGTCTCCGGGCAGACCAAGGCCGGTTACGTGAACGTCGTCTGGGGCGGCCCGGCGGGCCCCGGCACCGCGGGATCGGCGACCGTCAGCCAGGCGACGGGCGGGATACCCGGCCACCCCGAGGCCACCGACCTGTTCGGGTCACGGGTCGCGACGGCGGACGTCGACCGGGACGGCTTCGCGGACCTGCTCGTCGGCGCCCCCGGCGAGTCCCTCAGCGACAGCGTCCACGACGAACACGGCACGGTCACCGTCGTGTTCGGCTCGGCGGCCGGCTTCCGCAGCGGGGGCGTGGTGGCCGCGAAGGGCGCGGGGGACGCCGACCGGCTGGGCGGCCTGTTCACCACCGGCGACTACGACCACGACGGCGACGCCGACCTCGCGATCGGCACCAGCGGGGAGGAGGGCGGCGCGCTCCTGTTCCGCCCGGGCCCGCTGACGTCCCCCGCCACCACCACGCTCCTCGACGGCTACGACTTCGCCGCCGCCGACGACCTGGCCACCGGCGACTTCGACGGCGACGGCACCGACGACGTCGCGGTCACCTGGTCCGGCATGGAGCTGTACGGCACCGGCGTCTGGTCCTGGTCCGGCGGCGAGGCGGCCGAGGTCTGGCGCACGGGCGACTACGCCGCCTCCCTCGCCGCCGGCGACCTGAACGCGGACGGCGCGGACGACCTGGTCCTCGGGCACCGGCACGACAACCCCGAGGCGGACGTGCCGTCGCCGTGCCCGGACGAGGCGAGCGGGGCGGTGCTCGTCCGGTTCAGCGCGGGCGGCCTGGAGGACGGCTCGGACGTCTGCCTGTCCCAGTCGTCGGACGGTGTGCCCGGCACGGCCGAGGCGGGCGACGCGTGGGGCGCCTCGGTGGCGGTGGACGACCTGGACGGCGACGGCGCGTCCGAACTCGTCGTCGGCGCACCCGGCGAGGACGTCGGCTCGCTCGGCAGCGCGGGCTCGGTCACCGTCCTCGGCGGCACCGCGTCGGGGCCGCTCTCCGGCGGCGTCTCGTACACGCAGAACACGCGGGGCGTGCCCGGCACCGCCGAGGAGGGCGACCTCTTCGGCGCGACGGTGGCCGCCGACCGGTACCGCTCCGGCCGGCTCGCCGACCTCGCCGTCGGCGCACCCGGCGAGAACGCGGCCACCGGCGGTGTCTGGTACGTCCCGGCCGCGGACGCGGCGGGCGCGCGTTCCCTCACGCCGAACAGCCTCGGCCTGTCCGGCGCGAAGGCGTACGGCACGGAACTGGGCCGCTGACGGACCGGGCCGGCCGGAGGGGCACACACGGGCACCCGCCTCCCGTGCCCCACCGGTCGCGCCCGGCGCACGGCCCACGCCGGCCACGCAGCTCGCCCGGACCCCGTAAGTCGCACAAGTTTTCTGTATTCCCGTACAACCCTTGCCCCCCTGCGGTGGTCTCCTGTTCGCCGACCGCCCCGTGACGCCCAGGACAACTCCCGGCAAACGCGGGCGACGAGCACCCCATCGACTGTGAACGCCCGCCAGGCGTTCCCCGCATGCCGCAGGAGAACCCCGCATGCACAAGCACCTGCGAATCGCCCTCGCGACGGCCGCCGCGGCCACGCTGACGGGCGGTCTGCTCACCTTCACGGCCACCACGGCCCTGGCCGCGGACTCGGTCCACCACCACGAGGCGGACTTCAACGGCGACGGCTACGGCGACACCGCGTTCTCCGCGGGCGACGCCACCGTGGGCGGCAAGAAGGAAGCCGGTCAGATCGTCGCCCTGTACGGCTCGGCGACCGGCGTGACCTCGACGAGCCGCACGACGGTCAGCCAGGACACCACCGGCGTCCCGGGCTCCGCCGAGACCGGCGACCACTTCGGCTGGGTCAGCGCCTACGGCGACTACAACTCCGACGGCTACGACGACCTCGCCGTGTCGGCCTCGTACGAGGACGTCGACGGCGACACCGACGGCGGCACCGTCCTCGTCCTGTGGGGCTCCTCGCAGGGCCTCACCGGTGGTACGACGATCAAGGACCCCGCGGTCTCCTCGCACGACCGCTGGGGCAAGACGCTCGCCGCGGGCGACTACGACGGCGACGGCAAGGACGACCTCGCGATCGGTTCGAGCGAGAGCACGATCTACGTCTACAAGGGCGGCCTCACGCCCGCCGGCGGCTACGGCGCCCGCGCCACCGTCAAGCCCCCGATCCAGTCGGGCGGCCCCACCGGTCCGATCAACCTGACCGCGGGCGACGTGAACGGCGACGGCAGGACCGACCTGGTCGTCGACGGCTACGAGACCGACAGCGCCGCCGGCTGGAACACCAACTACTACATCCCCGGCTCGGCCTCCGGCCTGGTGTCCTCCGGCGCCGTGGAGCTCAAGCGCGGTGTGATCACGGGCATCGGCGACGTGAACGGCGACGGCTACGGCGACATCGTGACCGGCCAGGACTGGGACCCCTCCACGGACGACGACACCCCCTCCGTGCCCGAGTCGGTGACCGGCGGCAAGGTCCACGTCATCTACGGCTCCTCCGCCGGCCCCGACTACACCGTGGCCGTGAGCCAGAACTCCGGCTCGGTTCCCGGCGATTCCGAGCGCGGCGACTGGTTCGGCGGCGAGCTCTCGCTCGGCGACATCAACGGCGACGGGTTCCAGGACCTGGCCGTCTCCGCCGCGGGCGAGAACCTGAACAGCGTCGTCAACACCGGCGCTGTGACCGTCCTGTACGGCTCCGCGTCCGGCCTCAACACCGGTTCCGGAGCGCAGTACTTCGCCCAGTCCACGGCCGGCGTCCCCGGCTCGGACGAGAAGGACGACTACTTCGGCGCCGAGGTCAAGCTCACCGACGTCACCCACGACGGCCGCGCGGACCTGCTGGTCGCGGCGACCGGCGAGAACGACTTCAACGGCGCGGTCACCTACCTGCCCTCCGGCGGCACGAAGATCACCACCACCGGGGCGCGCTCCCTGTCGCCCTCCTCGGTCGGCGTCTCGACCGACGGATACCCGGTGTTCGGCGCCAACGCGGCCAACTGACCCACGTCCCCCGCAGGTCGGGCCCGCGCCGTCACGGCGCGGGCCCTTCCCGTCTTTCCCGGAGCCCCCGCCTGCGTCTGCGCACCGCCACCGCCCTCGCCGTCGGCGACGTCGACAAGGACGGCTACGGCGACATCGTCACCGGCGAGACCGAGACCGCGACCGGCGGCGACCTGGAGGCCCCGGGCCCCGCCGTCGTCTCCCACGGCACCGCCTCCGGCGTCGGCACCGCCCTGGCGCTCACCGACTCGGGCCGTCCCTCGCTCGGCGACATCGACGGCGACGGCCGCCTCGACCCGGCCCTCGGCCACCCCGAGGACTCCGGCATCGCCTCGGGCAACGGCACCGTCCTCGTGCAGTACGGCGGCGCCGGCGGCTTCGGCCCCGCGACCCGGCTGACCCAGGACACCGCGGGCGTCCCCGGCGCCGCCGAGGACAACGACTTCTTCGGCACGGCCGTCCTGCTGACCGACCTCACCGGCGACGGCCGCGCCGACCTGCTGGCCGGCTCGGACGGCGAGAACGAGGCCGACGGACTCGTCCACCACCTCACGGGCACGGCCACCGGCCTCACCACCACCGGTTCCGCCTCCTACGGCCCGAGCGCCTTCGGCATCCCGACGGCGGACGACCCGAGCCTCGGCGGCGTCCTCGTCGGCTGACCCGACCGCGCGGGGCGCGCCGGCCCCGAACGGCGGCGCGCCCGGAGGTGACCCCGGGGCCCCCGTGAACCCACGGGGGCCCCGGCACAACCCACGGCGTCCCCCGGCTGTCTCACGAGTGCCCCGCATCTCCCCGCAAGCGAGTTGGAGTCCTCGTGCGCATACGGACGTACGCCACAGCCGTCACCGTCGCCGCCGCGGCCACCGCCGGACTGGCCCTCGCCCCGCCCGCTGCCGCCGCCCCCGCGCCGGTCGCCAGCGACTTCGACCGCGACGGCTACGCGGACCTCGCCGTCGGCGTGCCGGACGCCACCGTCGACGGGCAGGCGAAGGCCGGGTACGTCGACGTCGTCTGGGGCGGCCCGGGAGGTCTCGGCACCGCCGGCGACACCCGCGTCAGCCAGGCCGGACCCGGCATCCCGGGCACTCCGGAGAAGGGAGACCGCTTCGGCGCCGCCGTGACCGTCGCCGATGTCGACGGCGACGGCACGGCGGACCTCGTCATCGGCGCCCCCGGCGAGGACGTGACGGGCGCCGGTGCCGACGCGGGCACCGTCGCCGTACTCCGCGGCGTGCGGGGCGGCCCGGCCACCGGGGCCACCGTGCTGAACGGCCCGGCGGCCTCCGAGGGGTACGGGAAGTCCGTGGCGGCGGCCGACCTCACCGGCGACGGCGCCACCGACGTCGTCGTCGGCGCGACGGACAAGGTCGTGCTGAAGACCGGCGGCGGCGCCACGACCACCGTCTTCACCGGCCCCATGGGCGGCCGCGCCCCCCTCCTGGCGACCGGCGACTTCGACGGCAGCGACGACGGGACCGCCGACCTGGCCACGGGCTACTGGACGAACACCCCCTTCACCCAGTCGCACGTGCGCCTGTGGAGCTGGTCCGCCGAGGAGAGGTCGCTCGCCAACATCTGGAACACCGACAACGCCGGCGTCTCCGCGCTGGCCGCGGGCGACTTCGACGGCGACGGCCACGACGACCTCGCCCTCGGCGAGTGCCGTGAGATCGCCGACGAGAACATCGACGACCCCTGCGGCCCCGAGGAACGCGCCGAGGGCGGCGGCATCCACGTCCACTACGGCGCCGGAGTCCCCGGGAACTTCGGCCACCGCAAGCAGACCCTCAACCAGGACACCGCCGGCGTCCCGGGGGTCGCCGAGACCGGCGACCGCTTCGGGGCCTCCCTCGCCGTCGCCGACGTCGACGGCGACGGCCGCGACGACCTGATCGCGGGCGCCCCGGGCGAGGCCGTCGGCGACCGCGCGAGGGCCGGCGCCGCGACCCTGCTCCTGGGCGGCCCGAACGGCATCGTGGACGCGTCCGGCGGGGCCCACTCGGTGGCGTTCCAGCAGGACACCGCGCGCGTCCCGGGCGTCGCGGAGGCGGGCGACGCGTTCGGCGCGGCGGTCACCTTCGGTGACTACGATCACGACGGCGTCCCGGACGCGGCCGTCGGCTCCCCCGGCGAGAACGGCGCGTCGGGCGGTGTCTGGGTGCTCCCGGGGGCCTCGGCCGAGGGCTCCTCCGCGTTCACCCCCACCTCATTGGGCCTGCCCGCGGCGTCAAGCGCGCTCGCGTACGGCGGGACCCTGAGCAGCCACTGAGAGCAGGCCTGTTGTCCCCTTAGGGGATGTCACAGCTCGGCCGCAAAGCCGGGCCCAATCCCCCGGGCCCGGCACGTCACTCTGCGGGACCAGGTACGTTCGATTACGTGGCTGGATTCAGGATCGGACGCGGCCGGGACAACCGCACCCCGCAAGGGCGACCGCAACAACACCCGCGGCAGGCGCCGTACGGACAGCAGGCCCCCCAGGGCCAGGGCCGGACGTACGGCTACCCACCCGCGCCTCAGCAGCAGTACGGCGGACAGCCGCCCCACGGCGGCCAGCCGCACGGCGGAGGGTGGCCGCAGGGCGGCCAGGGCGAGCCGGAGTACTTCGGCGACGACGGCCGGAACGGCTACCAGCAGGGGCCGGACCCGTACGCGGCCAATCAGCCGGGACACACCCAGGCATTCGCCGTGGGCGAGGACCCGTACAGCCAGGGCGAGACCTACCGCGCCGGCCAGGCCGCGGCCCCGCCGGTCGGCCCGCGCCTGCACTGGAAGGACCTGCTGCGGGGGATGGTCCTCCGCCCGAACCAGACCTTCCTGCAGATGCGCGACTACGCGATGTGGGGCCCCGCGCTCGGCGTCACGTTCCTCTACGGCCTGCTCGCCGTCTTCGGCTTCGACGGCGCCCGCGAGGACGCCATCAACGCCACCCTGTCCAACGCCGTGCCGATCGTGCTCATCACGGCCGTCGCGATCGTCCTGAGTACGTTCATCCTGGGCGTGGTCACCCACACCCTGGCCCGCCAGCTCGGCGGCGACGGCGCCTGGCAGCCGACGGTCGGCCTCTCCATGCTGATCATGTCGATCACGGACGCCCCGCGCCTGCTGGTCGCCATGTTCTTCGGCGGCGACGCCTCGTTCGTGCAGCTGCTCGGCTGGGCGACCTGGCTGGCGGCCGGCGCGCTGCTCACCCTGATGGTGTCCCGCTCGCACGACCTGCCCTGGCCGAAGGCGCTGGGCGCGTCGGCGATCCAGCTGATCGCGATCCTGTCGATCATCAAGCTGGGCACGTTCTGACCCACCCGCACCACTCGGGCCCGCCCCAGCCGCCCCGGCCCCGGGCGGGCCCACCGCCGCTCAGGCGTCGAGCACCTGCCCCGCCCGCCTGACGACGGGGGGTTCCACGCTCCACGGGAAGTTGATCCACTCGTCCGTGCGCTTCCACACGTACTCGCACTTCACGAGGGAGTGGGACTTCTCGTAGACGACGGCGCTGCGCACCTCGGCGACGGCGCCCACGCAGAAGTCGTGCACGAGCTTCAGCGTCTTGCCGGTGTCGGCGACGTCGTCCGTGATCAGGACCTTCTTGTCGGAGAAGTCGATCGCGTTCGGGACGGGCGCGAGCATGACCGGCATTTCGAGGGTGGTCCCGACGCCCGTGTAGAACTCCACGTTGACCAGGTGGATGTTCTTGCAGTCGAGGGCGTAGGCGAGGCCGCCGGCGACGAAGACGCCGCCACGGGCGATGCTGAGCACGATGTCGGGCTCGTAGCCGTCGTCGGCGATGGTCTGGGCGAGCTCGCGCACGGCGACGCCGAACCGCTCGTAGGTGAGGTTCTCCCGTACGTCGCTCATGGTCTGCCCGCTGCTCCCGTCGCTCTCGCTCACACCTGGGTCCGATGGAAGTTCAGGAACGACCGCGAGGCGGTCGGACCGCGCTGGCCCTGGTAGCGCGACCCGTACCGGTCGCTGCCGTAGGGGAACTCGGCGGGCGAGCTGAGCCGGAACATGCACAGCTGCCCGATCTTCATCCCCGGCCAGAGCTTGATGGGGAGCGTCGCGAGGTTGGAGAGCTCCAGCGTCACGTGCCCGGAGAAGCCGGGGTCGATGAAGCCGGCGGTGGAGTGGGTGACCAGTCCGAGGCGTCCGAGGGAGCTCTTCCCCTCCAGCCGCGAGGCGAGGTCGTCGGGAAGCGACACGACCTCGTAGGTGCTGGCCAGCACGAACTCGCCGGGGTGCAGGATGAAGGGCTCGTCGCCCTCGGGCTCGACGAGCCGGGTGAGGTCCGCCTGTTCGACGGCCGGATCGATGTGCGGGTAGCGGTGGTTCTCGAACACCCGGAAATACCGGTCGAGCCGCACGTCGATGCTCGACGGCTGCACCATGGTTTCGTCGTACGGATCGATGCGGACCCGCCCGGCGTCGATCTCGGCCCGGATGTCCTTGTCTGAGAGAAGCACGTCCCGAGGATACGCAAGGCGGGGGGGGGGGGGGGGGGGGGGGGGGGGGGGGGGGGGGGGGGGGAGTGGGGGGGGTGGGGGGGGGGGGGGGGGGGCGCGAGGGGGGAGCGGGGAGAG
>NZ_JBVHPY010000007.1:314352-367266 GCF_055567695.1 Streptomyces sp. NPDC026417 | reverse complement strand
CCCCCCCCCCCCCCCCCCCCCCCCCCCCCCCCCCCCCCCCCCCCCCCCCCCCCCCCCCCCCCCCCCCCCCCCCCCCCCCCCCCCCCCCCCCCCGCCTGTCTCTTCCGCTCCCCGCCGCGCGGGCGCCGCTGCGTGTGTAAGTCCGTGCTACCGGGTTACTGGTTCTGCAGCGACACCGGAACGACGTTCCGGAGCCGCGCACATCGCGGACACCGGATCAACCGACCGGGACCGAGCCGCCCGGCCTGCTGCATCGGCAACGAAGCGGTGCTGAACACGTGCCCCTCGGCACAACGGACGACGGTGCGCTCCATCAAGTCCTCAGAGTCCCTTCCCCAAAGCCGCGTCTGACTGACGACGAAAGCAACATTACGGGATGAAAGGGACGGGCCTCCAGGCGGCACTCCGGTCCCGCCCGGACCCTCTTCCTCGCCTCCACGGTACGCCCCAACTCCCGCCCGCCGCAGCGGCATCCACCCCCTGAAACGCCGCGAGACCCCGCGGCTTCGGTGCCGGGGGCCTGGCATGAGGTAGAGTGAGCGAGCATTCGACACCGGCTCCAACCGGCGTCTTGCGCGGGTGTAGTTTAATGGTAGAACATCAGCTTCCCAAGCTGAGAGCGCGAGTTCGATTCTCGTCACCCGCTCCACGCACCAGGCCCAGGTCCTCGACCCGGGCCTTTTTGCTGTGCTCGCTCGTCGGTTGGCGCGTGCCGGACCGGCGCCGTAAGGCCGATCGCCGGGATCGGACAACTCCGGTCGTGCGACGGAGGCATGGGCACCGCCGCCGTGGCCGGGCCTCTTCAGCGGGCCGGGCGCCGGGTGGACCGCCAGATGGAGCGGGCCACCAGGTAGAGAAGGTCGGCGACGAGAAGCAGTACGCCGGCGGACGTCAGGTAGAGCATGCCGTCGACGGCCGCGCCGACGGCGACCAGAGCGATTCCGGCAATGAGCAAGGTCAGGAAGAGGACCACGGCGGGATGCCTCCCGGGAAGGGTGTGCGCGGGAGCTCATGCGATGCGTCGGGCGCGGTGGCGGGCCTCCCGGAGGAGGACCTTCGACGGGAGGCGGTCCAGGGCGGCCGAGTCCCGTGCGTGTGCGAGCGTTTCGCGGCTCAGCTGTTCCAGGGTTCGCACCGGCTCCGCGTGAGGCTCCAGCAGCAGCCGCACGCGTGCGGTGGGAGCCGTACGTCGGCCCGACAGCCGGATCTGAGCCCGCGAGACCCCGTCCAGGGCTCGCGCCTCTTCCTCCATGGCGTCCTCCAGCGTTCGGCCGTCGAGCCGCGCCGCCGCGTCCTCCTCGCTCCGGACGAGGACCCGGTCCAGGCGATGTCCGCGCTGCGCGAGGAGCCACCACAACAGCAGGATCAGCAGGACGGCGAGCACCGCGATCACGGTCGGCCACCACCAGCCCTCGTCACGCCACCGGGTGCGTCCCTCGGCGCCCAACAGCACGTCGTCCGGCCCGACGAAGGGCCACCAGCCCGGCATGCCGAAACCCCAGCGGCGCTGGAGGTCCAGCCCTCCCACCAGCACGCCGCCGCCCAGCGCGAACAGTCCGAGGCCGAGAAGCCCCAGCAGCACCCGGTTCACCGTCCTGCGCATCAGGATCACCTCAGCCCTTCTTCGGGGGCCGGACGCGCACGGTCAGCCTGGGTTGCCGGGCGAGACCCAAGGACTTCACGGCTTCCCCCAGCGTGGCGGTGAGATCCTCGCGGACCTCCTCGAGCCCGCGGAAATGGGCCTGTGCCAGGACTTTGACCTTCCGGCGGCCGACATCGACCCGGGCCGACCGGACACCGGGCACCCGCACCGCCCAGTCCCGCAGCACCAGAGCGGCCGCGCGGCGGTCGAGCCCGGCTCGGACGTCCTCTGCACCGGGGATGCCGGTGCGCTGCCGCATGGGGAGCAGCCTGCGCATACCCGGCGTCACCGCCAGCAGGAAGAGCCACAGGCCGAGGGCCATGGCCACCGCGGCCCCGACGATCACCCAGACGTCGTCCAGTGGCCGTGTGGCCAGTTCCTCGGCGAGTTGCCGCCGCCAGCTCATCGCGGGGCCGCCTGCCCGCACCGAGACCACGTCGTACAGGAGCAGTCCGACGGCCCCGGCGGACACCAGGGCCACCAGGGCCGCGGGAATCCGCCGCGCCGACCAGAAGCGGTGCGCCGACCGGCCTGATGCGTCGGTCGTCGCCGTCGCGCCCGCGCCCGCGCCCGGGGTGTCATCGGCGGACGAAGCCGCCCGGTCGACCGATGCCGGCGACGGCGGTCCTCCGGCCGTGTGCGTGCTCATCTCACCCGCTCCTGGTCCGAATGCCGCGCATGTACCGAGTGCAGCCTCTCGACCGACACCACGAGGTCGGACACGTCCATGCCGGCCCATGTCCTGAGCCGTTCGGTGACCTCCCGGCGCACCGCGGCGCACTGCGCCCCGATGTCGGACGGATAGCCGAGCTCGACGGCGATGCGCACCCGCGCCTCGCCGAGCGCCGCCTGCCGCGGCGCGGCGGACTCGGCGTCTCGTCCTGCGGTACTCCGCTCCGGTGCCCGCCGCACGGAGGTGTTCACACGAGGTGTCCGGCGGCCCGGCGGTACGCGGCCGGCCGACTCGGTGAACCCGCTCAGCGCCTCGCGCGCCACACGGGCGGCAATCTTCGCGACGACCCGGTCGGCGACGGTGATCGCACCGCGCTCCTTGCGGGGAACGGCCGGGCGCCGACCCGCTTCACCGGTCACTGCCGCCAGTCCCCCCGAGTCCGTCGCCGGTCGTCGCGGATCCGCTCCTGGCGGTCCCGGCGGCGGACGAAGTCGCCCGTTTCGAGGTCGCCCTCGGCGAACCGCCCGACCACGAGACCGACGACACCCAGCCCCAGCACCAGCAGGAAAGCCCAGAAGCTACCGAAATACGCCGCGAAACCGAGCGCCATACCGGCCATCAAGCCCACCACAGCCCTGCTCATCACGCGCTCCTTCACTCAAGCCGGCTGCTCCGCGCGCGCCCCGGCTACTGAATCCGCCGCCGCTCTTCCCCCTCGTCCTCCTCGTCGGCCGGCAGCTTCACGTCGCTGACCGCGATATTGACTTCCACCACTTCCCGATCCGCCATCCGCTCCACCGCGGAGATCACGCTCTCCCGCACCTCGGCGGCCACGTCCGTGATCGAGGCGCCGTATTCGACGACGATCTCCAGATCGATGGCCGCCTGCCGCTCACCGACCTCGACACTGACCCCGCGGGTGGCGGATTTGCCACTGCCGGCGCCGGGCACTCGCTCCCGCACGGCTCCCATGGAGCGGGCGAGTCCACCGCCCAGGGCATAGACGCCGGGTACGTCCCGTGCCGCCATTCCGGCGATCTTCTCCACCACCACATCGGCGACGGTCGTACGGCCGCGAGAGCCGGGCGCACCGCCGACCCTTACCTCGGTGCTCTGAGTCATCGGCACATTCCTCCCTTGGGGGCTCACATACCACTCACCGTTCCGATTATAGTCGTTTTAGTACCTTTCAACCGGATATGTGGAGCGGTCCCATGAGGGGTGAGAGGGCGGTGGAAACCGAGGCGCGGACGCAGGCGGTACGGCACCGGCTCGATCTCGGTCGGTTGCTGCCCCTCGGCGGGCCGGGCGACGGGACGTGGATCACCGAGCAAGCGGCCGTCGGTGTCCTCGGACGCGCGGCCGCCGCGATTCCCGGTGTTCGGCTGGAGTCCCTGCGCATCGGGCCGGCACCGCTCGAGCCCATGTCCGCGCCCGCCGTGCGTCCGCCGGCCGGAGCGCTACCGCCCGGTCCGCTCAGGATCGAAGCCGCCTTCGCGGCCTCCCTCGGCCGGCCCCTGCCCGACACCGCAGCCGAGTTGCGGAGCGCGCTGCTCGGTGCGGCCGCCGAACGGCTCGGCCTGGCCACCACTGCGGCAGACCTGCGCGTCACGGATCTCCAGGTCGGCTCGGAGACGGTCGGCGGGTCACTCACCTCGACGACGACGGCCGTCGAGCCCGCGCCGGGAGCGGCTGCCGCGGCCCCGACCGCGCGAAGCTCTGCCCCGGAGACCGGAACAGGACCCACGCGGGGGCCCGTCGGTGAGACGGCGGCCGTCGCGACGGCCGTTCCGGGCGTCGCCCGCCTCACCTCCGTGTGGGGAAGCCGCCCGGTCAAGGTGCGGGACCACGACGATCCACCCGGCCGCCACATCGAGGTGCACCTCGCGGTCGCCCCGGGACACCACCCACGGGAAGTCGCCCTGGCCGTCCGGGCCGCCGTGGCCGAAGCCGCTGCCGGGGACGCCCCGGGCCCGGTCACCGTCGCCGTCCTCGTGGCAGAGACAGCGGCCCAGCCGACCGCTCGTGACGGCAATCCACGAACCGCACCTGCCCGCAGCTTCCCGAGCTGAGCGCGCGCGAGTTCGATTCTCGTCACCCGCTCCACGCACCAGGCCCAGGTCGTCGACCCGGGCCTTTTGCTCTGCGCTGGGGCCGAGGCGCCGCCCGCCGGATGCGGGGACGGCTGTCCGGGGCACGGGCGGGCTCAGTCGTCTCGCGTGGCCGTGTGGCCGGGAACAGGAGGGCCGATCAGGCATGCCTTGAGGGTGTGCCCGCGTGCTGACCCCGTGATCAAAGATCCGGCAGGCATGGTGAATCAGCGGTCTCCAGCCGGAGGGTCCGTTCCGTCAGCAAGAGGAGCGCGTGTGCGTCGGAGGTATGAGCTGAAGGGGTCTCGGCGCGTGGCCGGAACGGGCGCGGGCTTCGCCGGGCGATGGAGAGTCGCCGTGCTGTGCCTGGCCGTGACGGTGCTGCCGACCGGATGCGGCATGCCCGAGCCGCATGTTCCCCTGATGGAGAACCCGCCGGACGGACGGATCTTCTACGTCAGCCCGCAGGGTGACGACCGCCATGACGGCCGGACGGTTCGCAGTGCCTGGCGCACGCTGCGCCGGGCGGACGCCGTGCGGCTGAAGCCGGGTGACCGGCTGCGGCTGAAGGGCGGCGCGCGCTTCACGGGCACGCTGAGCATCGGCCGGGGGGACGCGGGGAACGCCCGCAAGCCCGTGGTGATCGATTCCTACGGCGAGGGCCGCGCGGTGATCTCCGCGGCCGGCACGCGAGGCATCGAGGTGCACGACACGAGCGGCGTGGTCATCCGCAACCTCGTCGTCGCCGGGAACGCCGCCTCCTACCGTGCCGAGGACGGCATCGCGTTCGTCAGCGACCTGCCCGGCGGACAGAAGCTCCCGTACGTGCGCGTCAAGGGAGTCGACGTGTCGGGGTTCCGCAACGGGGTGCGTCTGCACGGTGGCGGCGGGGCGTCGGGCTTCCGGGACGTGGTCGTCGAGGACGTCGCCGTGCACGGCAACAAGGACGCCGGCCTGGTGCTGGACGGTCCGGCGTTCGACGACAGGGCCCCCGCGTACGCGCACGAGGACGTGAAGGTCTCGAAGGTGGTGTCCTACAAGAACGACGGGGACCCCGACGCCGTCGACCGGAACACCGGGAGCGGCATCGTCCTCGGCAGCGTCCGCGGCGCCGTGGTGGAGAACTCGGTCGCCCACGGCAACGGGGCCCGCTCCGCGCCGGCGGCCCAGGAAGGGCCCGAGGGCATCTGGGCCTACGACTCGACGCGGGTGGTCCTGCAGAGGAACTCCGCCTACGACAACCACACCGGGTCGCAGGTCGACGGCGGTGGGTTCGGCCTGGACAACAACGTGTCCCACTCCCTGATGCAGTACAACCTGTCCTCCGGCAACGACGGTCCGGGCTTCCTGGCGTACTCCGCCATCTCCAACAAGGTCCACCGCGACAACGTCATTCGCTTCAACATCAGCAAGGACAACGGCCGCAAGCTCCAGGACTACGGCGGCATCGTCGTGATGGGGTCGTGGGTGTCGAACCTCGCGATCTACCAGAACACGGTGCTGGCACGGGCGAACGGCGTGGTCCGGGCGCCCGCGCTGCGCATCCAGCCCAACCTGGGCGCGGTGTCGGTGCGCAACAACGTCTTCGTCACCGACGGGTCCACCGTGGTGGCCGGCCAGGGGCGATTCACGACGTCGGAGGTGGTCATGCAGGGCAACGACTACTTCAGCCCGACAGGTCTGAGCCTGCAGTGGGGCGACTCCACGTACAGCGATCTGGCCGCCTGGCGGCAGGAGTCCGGCCAGGAGATGCAGAACGCTCGCGCCACCGGGAGCAGCGCCGATCCGTGCCTCGCCGAGGTGCCGCTGCCCCCGGGCGGGGCCGACCTGCGCGGCACCGGACCGAACCGGGGTGCCCTGGCGTCCCAGTGCTCTCCCTCGCTGGCCGGTGCCGCGGTCGATCTGCACACCGTCGGCGTGGATCCCGGTTCCGTGGACTACTTGGGGACGCCGCTGAGCGGATCGCCCACCGTCGGAGCCGTGCAGGCGGCGCCGAGGACCTGAGAGATGGTCGCCCGGCAGAGGTCGGCCTGCCCCGGCACCGGCACCGGTACCGGAGTGGGCCAGCCCAGGGCCCGCACGTGCCAGCCGGCCGCCTGCCACGCCTCCCGGTCGAGGGCGTTGCGGGCGTCGAGCATCCGCGGCGCCCGGACCACGCCGGCGAGGGCCAGCGGGTCGATCTCCCGGTACTGCCGCCATTCGGTCAGGTGCAGCACCAGCTCCGCGTCCTGGCAGGCCTGGACGGCGTCCGCGCAGTACACCGGGCCGGGCAGGACGGCTCGCGCGTTGTCCAGGCCCTGCGGGTCGTGGACCCGCACCTCGGCTCCCTGGGCGAGGAGTTCCGCGGTCACGGCCAGCGCCGGCGAGTCGCGTACGTCGTCGCTGTCCGGCTTGAAGGTGGCGCCCAGTACGGCGATCCGGCGTCCGGCGAGTGCGCCGCCCACCAGCTGACGGGCCAGGTCGACCGTCCGATGGCGCTGCCGGCTGTTGATCCGGTCGACCTGCCGGAGGAACGACACGGCGTCCCCCACCTGGAGTTCCTCGGCGCGGGCGAGGAAGGCGCGGATGTCCTTGGGCAGGCAGCCGCCGCCGAAGCCGAGGCCGGCGGAGAGGAAGCGGCGGCCGATGCGCACGTCGTGCCCGAGGGCGTCGGCGAGGGTGACCACGTCGGCGCCGGCCGCGTCGCACACCTCGGCCATGGCGTTGATGAAGGAGATCTTCGTCGCCAGGAAGGAGTTGGCGGCGACCTTCACCAGTTCCGCGGTGGCGGGATCGGTGCTGAGGTAGGGGACACCGGCCGCCAGCATCGGCTCGTACACGGCGCGCAGCAGCAGGTCGGCGTGGGGGGCCGTGACACCCGTGACGATGCGGTCGGGGCGCAGCGTGTCCTGGACGGCGAAGCCCTCGCGCAGGAACTCCGGGTTCCAGGCGAGCTGGGCTTCGATGCCGGGGCGCAGTTGCTCCGCCATGCGGCGGGTGAGCGACCGGGTCGTGCCCACCGGAACGGTCGACTTGCCGACGATGAGGCTGTCGCGGGCCAGCAGGGGGGCCAGGCCGTCGATGACCGCCTCGACGTGGGTGAGGTCGGCGGCCAGGGACTGGGGCCGCTGCGGGGTGCCGACGCACACGAAGTGCAGGTCGGCGAAGTCGGCCGCCTCGCCCAGGGAGGTGGTGAAGCGGAGCCGGCCGTTCGCGATGTTCTCGGCGAGGATCCGTGGCAGGCCGGGTTCGTAGAAGGGTGCCCGGCCGGCGGCGAGCGCCTCGATCTTCCGGGCGTCGGTGTCGACCCCCAGGACGTCGTGCCCGATGTCGGCCATGCACGCGGCGTGCACGGCTCCCAGGTATCCCGTGCCGATGACGGTCAACCGCATGTGCGTTCTCCTGTCCTTGCGCCTCTGACGGTCCGTGTGTCAGTCGGCGTAGCCGTTCGGGTTCTGTCTCTGGAAGTGCCAGGCGTCCCGGCACATGGCGGTGAGGTCGCGCGTGGTGGTCCAGCCCCAGGCCGCGGCCACCGCCCCCGCGTCCGCGACGAGTTCGGCGACGTCGCCCGCCCGGCGGTCCGTGACGACGAAGGGCACCGGTCGGCCGCTGACCGCGTGGAAGGTGTCGACCAGCTGCCGTACGGAGGTCCCGGTGCCGGTGCCGAGGTTGAACACCCGCATCCCCGGCGCGTCGTCCAGGTGCTCCACCGCCACGCGGTGCCCCTCCGCGACGTCCATGACGTGGATGTAGTCCCGTACTCCGGTCCCGTCCGGCGTGGGGTAGTCGTCCCCGAAGATGCTCAGCTGCTCCCGGCGGCCGACGGCGACCTGGGCGATGTAGGGCATCACGTTGTCGGGCACGCCCTGCGGGTCCTCGCCGAGCAGCCCACCGGGGTGGGCGCCGACCGGATTGAAGTAGCGCAGGGCCAGGACGTGCAGCTGCGGCAGGTGCGTGCAGACGTCCCGCAGGATCTGTTCGCCCAGCAACTTGGTGCGGGCGTAGGGGTTGGTCGGGGCGACGGGGCTCTGTTCGGTGAGCGGCACCGACGTGGCATCGCCGTACACCGAACAGGAGGAGGAGAACACCAGCCGGTGGACGCCGTGCTCCTGCATGACCGACAGCAGGGCACAGGTGCCGCCGACGTTCGTGTCGTAGTACGCGATGGGCCGCTCGACGGACTCGCCGACCGCCTTGTGGGCCGCGAAGTGGATGACGGCGTCGATCGGGTGCGAGGCGAAGACCCGGGAGAGGGCCTCGCGGTCGCGGACATCGATGTCGTAGGCGGCGGTGAGGGGGCGTCCCGCGACCTTGGCGATGCGGTCCAGGACCCTGGGGGAGCTGTTGACGTGGTTGTCCACGACGACGACGTCGTAGTCGTGGGCGAGCAGCTCGACGCAGGTGTGGCTGCCGATGAAACCCGCGCCGCCGGTCACCAGGATCGTCTCGGGCATGGGATACCTCGCTTCGTCGGGGAGGGTGAGGGTGGTTCAGCCGGCGAGGAAGCCGCGCAGATAGACCGGGAAGATCAGCAGCGCCCAGGCCAGCGGCACGACGGCGACGAGCCCGGCGGTCAGGGGGAGGCCCGCGGTGCGCAGGGCCCGCAGGGCACCGACACCGGCGGACCGCGCGGTCTCCCGGATGTGCAGGACGCCCACGGCAAGCGTCACCGCCGCGTACGACAGGGACCCGAGGAGGCAGAGGAAGACGTAGCCGATGGCGGGTCCGGTCAGCTCGCCCACGAGGGCCGCGCCGGCCAGGACGGCGGTGATCAGGAGGTAGGGGAGCATGAGGCGCAGCGGCAGGGGCTCCATGCCGCCGCGGGTCTTGGGCGTGACCTTGAAGACGACCTTCTTCGGACGCAGCCGCTGCAGGAGGGCCGCGGCGATCCCCCACGCGACGTAGGGCCAGCGGGTCAGCCCGAACAGCCAGCCCTCCCAGCTGAGCAGCGGGGCGTCGACGGGCCGGAGCAGCCCCCGGCGCTTGAGGAGCGCGGTGATCATGATGAGGAAGAACGACATGGCCCAGAAGTGGCCCAGGAACGCCGCGTAGTTGACGTTGATCCACGGGCTGCCGGTGACGGCGGCGATCGGGGGCATGACCAGCCCGCAGGTGGTGGTCAGCGCCAGCAGCGGATAGTAGGACAGCGCGAAGGCGAACCGCAGCCGGAGCCTGACGGGCATGCGCCGCAGGTGCCTCGGCAGCATGCCGAGCATCATCGTCATCAGGCTGCGGGACCACTGGAACTCCTGGGTCACCATCGCGGCGAAGGTGAGGGGGCCGTCGCCGTGCGCCTCGGCCTCGATGGCGAAGGCTCCCGACCAGCCGGCCGAGTTCAGCAGGAAGGTGGTGGAGAAGTCCTCGGCGAGTTCCGGGCCCACGCCGCCGATGCTGCGCAGGGCCCGGGTGCGCACCGCGTAGTGGGAGCCGATGCACAGCGGTGCCAGGCCGTCGGAGTGGCCGAGCTGCATGGGTCCGTGGAAGGTGGCTTCGCGGTGCAGGCGCCCCCGAGCCGACCACGAGGCGTCGGCGTTGGCGTCGCAGACGCTGGGGGCGGCCACGTAGCCGATGGCCGGATCGGCGAACGGGCGGACCATCTCCCCGAGGTAGCCGAAGTGGGGCACGTGGTCGACGTCGAGCTGCGCGACCACGTCGTAGTCGCGGTAGCCCCAATGGTCGTAGAAGTGGGCGAGGTTGCCCTCCTTGCACCGGGTGCGGCGCGGCCAGGTGTCGCGGTGGTAGGCGTCGACGCCGCGGCGGCAGGACACGCGTACGCCGTGGGCCGCGCACCAGTCGAGGATCTCGTGGTCCGGGTCCTCGTCGCACAGCCACACGTCGTAGGGGTGCGGGAAGTCCTGGTCGAGCATCGCGTCCAGGGTGGTGCGGGCGACCGCCCAGGGTTCGGACGGTGCCCGCGTCACCACGAACGCCGTGCGCAGCGGGGGCACCCGGACGGCGGGATCGAGGGTGCGCAGCCGCAGCACCGATACGAGGAAGTACAGGGGCAGCAGGGACAGGTACAGGAGCAGGGCGCTGTTGAGCGCGAATCCCGTCCAGCTGACCCGGTGTTCCGGGTGCGCCCACCACGTCCAGAACCACACCAGCGCGGTCAGCCAGCACACGGAGAGCAGGGTCACCTTGAGCCGGTCGGCCCGGGGCAGCCGGGGAACCCAGCGGTGGGGGGCCGGGCCGAAGAGCCGGCGCGGCTGGCCGAACACGGGGCCGTCGGCGGAGGCGTCGACGACGTTGCCGCCCGAGAGGACGGCCAGTTGGCTGCTCAGCCGGAGCCCACCGGTGTCGGGCCCCTGGTCCAGCGCGCTGTCCGCGCCCCCGCGCGGATCCGTCTGCGTCACAGCGCGGCGGGGATCGTGCCCAACGGACCGGGCGGGGCCGCCTTGACCCCGTGGTCCTGACCACCCCGGATGGCCTCGAGAGCGGCCGCCATGTCCGCGGGCCGGCCGGCGAACCACTCCACCGTCCGGCGCAGTCCGTCCTCGACGGCCACTTCGGGGGCCCAGCCCAGGCGTTCCGCGGCCAGGGCGATCGCCGGGCGGCGGCGGGTGGGATCGTCCACGGGCAGCGGGTGGAACTGGAGCTCGGCCCGCGACCCGGTCAAGCCGATGATCATCTCGGCGAGTTCCACCATGGTCAGTTCCACCGGGTTGCCGAGGTTGACGGGGCCGGGCTCGTCGCGGTCGAGCATGGCGAGGATGCCGCGCACCAGGTCGTCGACGTAGCAGAAGCTGCGCGTCTGCTTGCCGTCTCCGTAGACGGTCAGGGGTTCTCCGGCCAGGGCCTGCACCACGAAACTGGACACCACCCGGCCGTCGTGCGGCCGCATGCGCGGACCGTAGGTGTTGAAGATGCGGACGATGCCCGTGTTCGTGCCGCGGTGGGTCCGGTAGGCCTGCGTCAGCGCCTCGGCGAAACGTTTCGCCTCGTCATAGACGCTGCGCGGCCCGACCGGATTCACGTGCCCCCAGTACGACTCCTCCTGGGGGTGCACATCCGGGTCGCCGTACACCTCGCTGGTCGAGGCGAGCACCATCCGGGCCTCGTGGCGGTCGGCGAGCAGCAGGGCGTTCTCCGTGCCCCGGCTGCCCACCGCGAGGGTCTCCAGAGGGCGCCTCAGATAGTCCGGCGGCGAAGCCGGACTCGCCAGATGCGCCACCGCGTCGATTCGCCCCCGGACGTCGATCGCCCGGCTGACGTCACCGCGGACGAGGGTGAATGCGGGGTTCTCGAGGAATTCCGTGATGTTCGCCGGGTCGCCGGTGGAGAAGTCGTCCACACAGACGACTTCATCACCCCGCCGAAGAAGCGCTTCGCACAGATGCGAACCGAGAAAGCCGCCGCCGCCTGTCACGACCACACGCATACATACTCCTGAATCCACTGAGGAGTTCGTTTACTCCGTCCGGCGCGAGAATGTGAAAGCGCCATTTCGCAGGGACAGGAGGCGACATTTCGCAATCGCGTGCACACCCTATGAGTGCGGCTTGCGATTTTCGGACAATCGCCACGCGGCATTGCGCCGATCAGCCGGTATTCCGGCAGGCCGTATTCGCCTCTCGCGCAACGGCTGCGGGCGGTGACGGGCCACGGACACGTCACCTGCGGGTGTGACCCGCCTGCGCGTGTCGGTTGGAGGGGCCGCCCGTGGAGCCCTCGCGGCGACCGTTCGACGGGCTGTGCGCGGCGCGGGGCAGCCGGGCCGGAGTTGTCCGCGAACTCCCCCGGAATTGTCCGCGATCGGTAACGCGCGCATCCCGGGGCCGCCGTTCCTCGTCCTGCCAGGTGGTTGCAAGGCGACCGGGTGGCGACGGGGACTGTGCGAAGGCGGGGGCGGACATGGCACGGCACAACGGGACGCGGGGCTGGTACGGCAAGGTGGTCGGGGCGGCGCTCGGGGTGACGCTGCTCGCCGTCGGCGCCTCGGTGTGGACCGCGCAGGCCGATGCCGTGGGCGGCCCGTCGAGGGCGAGTGCTCCGGCCGGGCCGGACGGGAAGACCGAGGCGGTCGCGATGACCATCGCGCACGCCTCGGACAAGGGGGCGCGCGGCGTCAACATCACCATCGACGACGGGCCCGACCCCGAGTGGACCCCCCAAGTCCTCGACGTGCTGCGGGAGTACGGGGTGAAGGCCACGTTCTGCATGGTGGGGACGCAGGCGCAGGCCCACCCCGACCTGGTGAAGCGGGTCGTCGCGGCCGGGCACCGGCTGTGCGACCACTCGGTGTCGCACGACACCGCCATGGACAAGAAGTCCCCGGCCTACCGGTCGCGGGAGATACTCGACGCCGAACGCATGATCACCAAGGCGTCCGGGGGCGTACGGCCGATGTACTACCGCGCCCCCGGCGGCGCCTTCACCCCCGACAGCCGCAAACTGGCCGCGTCCCGGGGCATGCGCCCGCTGGGCTGGAACGTGGACACCAAGGACTTCGAGCAGCCGGGCGCGGACGCCATCGTCGCCACCGTGGAGCGGGAGCTCCCCAACGGGCCGACGCTCCTGTTCCACGACGCGGGGGGCGACCGCTCGCAGACCGTCGAGGCCCTGCGCCGCGTCCTGCCCCGGCTGGAGGAGCAGGGTTACTCCTTCGGCTTTCCGGTGCGCTGAGCCACCGGCGCGGGCCGGGGCCCACCTCCGCGGCACCCGGCACCGTCAGCTCCCCGCCGCGCCGGCGTCGCGGCGTCGGCGGCGGGCGCCCGCGGCGTAGGTGGCCAGTCCGCCCAGCACCAGGGCCAGGCTGGCCGCGATGATCAGGTGCGTGGTGGAGGAGGTGCCGGTGGCGGCGAGGGAGGCTCCCCCGGTCACCAGTCCGATGCCGGTACCGCTGAGGTAGTTCACGGTCGATCGTCCTCTCGGCGGCCTGTCGGCCGCGTCGGTTCGGGTGGGTCGGATGAAAGCGTGTGCGGTGGAGGTACGGCGCGACGAGCGCGTCACTTCCACGCGGTGACCCGCGTGGCGTACGACTTCACGACCGAGGTCACGAACCAGTAGGCGCGCACGGACGAGAAGACCAGCCCGGGCAGCATCAGGACGTCCACGAGGACGCCCTTCCAGCCGAGGTGCCGGGTGCGGAAGGCGGCGTACATGGCCCAGAAGCCGACCAGGCACAGCCAGACCGGGTCCAGGACGAAGCCCTTGTCGGCGATGACGCCGGTCCAGACGGCCAGCCACCCGAGCGTGTAGAGGAAGCCGACGAAGCCGAGCACCATGCTGGTGATGGAGAACCAGGTGTGCCGGGTCCAGCCGCGCCGCCGCAGGGTGTCGACCGTTCCGCGGCCCCAGCGCTCCCGCTGGCCGATGAGCCCGCGCAGGGTGGGCATGAGGTCGGTGTAGGCGATGCAGTGCTGGTTGGCCGTCACCTTCCAGCCCACTTCCTTCAGTGCGAGCGTCGTCTCGTAGTCCTCCACCAGGTTGGCGTGGTTCTCCCAGAACACCTCGCCGCGCCAGCGCAGCATGCTCAGCAGCGCCTCGGTGCGGTAGAAGGAACCGGCGCCGGACATGCTGTGGATGCCGAAGCGGTAGCGGCCGCGGGCGTAGCGCCCGTACTCCATGATCTGCATCCCCAGCAGGTAGCGCTGCCAGAGGTTCTTCCACAGGCCGGTGCGGCCCAGGCACGTGGCGCTGAGTCCGCCGAGGCGGCGGTCGGAGGCCATGACGTTGCGCGCCCGTTCCAGGAACTTCGGATGCAGGCTGGTGTCGGCGTCCATGACCAGCAGGTACTTCGCGGCGACCGCGAGCCCGCCGGATCCGCTGTGCAGCCAGTGGATGCCGTGGTTGAGGGCGCCGGCCTTCTTGTGCGGGTTGTCCGGAAGGTTGAACACGACCGTCCGCGGGACCCCGGCCCGTCCGGCGAACCGAAGGGCGAACTCCTCGGTCCGGTCGGAGGAGTTGTTGACCACGACGACGATCAGGTCGGGTGGCATGCTCTGCGCCGCGAGTGACTCCAGCGCCAGGAGAATGCCCTCCTCCTCGTTACGGGCGGGCAGGATCACGACGGTCTCCATGCGCGCGGCCGCACCCTGGGTGACCAGGCGCCGCCGGTGGGCGCCATGCGCGCGCCGGCCCCTGCCGTGGACGGGGCCGCCGCCGTGCCGGCCGCCCTCGGCGCTTGCCGGGGCCCTCCCTGCCGCCGCGCGTCCGGCTGCCGTTGTCATGTTTTCGGACATGGCTCTGTCGCCCCCCGGCGACAGCGTGACTGCCGCCTCTTTCCCCTCGACGGCCGTCGGACCGCCCTGTTGCCTGGTGGCCGCCCGGCGCCGATTCCCCCCCGGACCCGTGGCGGACGTGGCCGTCACTGTGACGAGCGGCGGCACGAGCGGCCATTGTGGTGGCGCCGGTCACGGCCCCGGAAGGGTGACGGAGGGGCGCGCGGAAGCCCGGCACGGGTGACGGAGCGACGGGAGGGAGCGGGCGTGCGTCCCGGGGAGCGAAATCCCGTCATGCGCCCCGCAGTTCGCATGGCCCGGTCCGGCATGATCGGGACCGACGTACCCGCCGCCCGCACAGCGCGCTCCCGACCAGCCCCGGAACGCGCCCCCGAGAAGGATCCCCCATGCGCCGCTCCGCCCGACTCCCCCTTCTGCTGCTCCTGTTGCTGACGGCAGCGTGCTCGGGCGCCGCGGACGACGGCAGGAAGCCGGAGGGGTCGCGTACGGCCCCGTCCGCTTCCGGCGGCAGCCCGGACGCGGCGTCGCGTGCGGCTTCCCGGCGGGCGGCGCTCGACGTGCCGCCCGGTGCCACGCTCCTGGTGCCGGTGACGACGGGCACCGGTGACGCCGCACTGCCCGTCTTCCGGCCGGAGAGCGACGTCTACTCCTTCCACGCCATGTGCTCCGGCAAGGGATCGATGACGATCGCCCACCGAGCCGATCCGCACCCGGACCCCGTCACGATCCGCTGCACCGGCCGTGTCACCACCGGACTCGTCCACACCGACGTCGCCCCGCAGAAGCTCTCCGTCCGGACCCGCGGCGGCACGGTGCGGTGGACGCTGGCCGTTTCGTCGGACGGCACCGGCGGCGGCCGGACGGACTCCGTCGACGTGGCGCCCCGGCCGGTCGAGGGGAAGGCCCTGGTCCAGGCGGCGGGCCGGCACGGCAACGCCTCCTTCACAGCCCGGAGTCCACGCCCGCAGGACCCGCTCGGCATCTCGGTGGACTGCCGGGGGAAGGGAACCCTGACCGTCTCGCTGGCACCGACGGGTGTCCGGTTCGCTCTGCCGTGCGTCGACGGCAGGGTCACGAACACGTACAACCAGGTCGCGCTGGAGCGGGACGGGAAGTCCGTCGCCGTCACCGTGACGGCGCCCTCCGCGGTCCGCTGGGCGATCACGGTGGAGCAGTAGCAGCGCACGGGGGCCCGCGCACGGCGCTCCCGCACCGGCTTCACGGCGCCCCCGTCCCGGCCGCAGGCGCCCCCGTCGCGGCCGCGATCCGGCCCCGCCCGGCCCGGTTCGATCGTGTGGATCGGGGCTCCTGGGCGGGGTTGTGACGGGTATCGGGCGGCAAGACCGCAGCAGCCGGATTCGGGCAGGCGCATACTGGGGGCAATGACTAAGCCAGCCGCACCCAAGCGCTATCTGCCTACCAGCCCCTTCAAGGTGCCGGTCACTCCACCTCCCAGCGAGTTCGCCGTGGGGGACCGGGTCACGCACGACATGTACGGCCTCGGCCAGGTGATCGGCATCGAGGAGGGAATCGCGGCGCTCGTCGACTTCGGTTCCGTCCAGAAGCGGATCATGAGCCCGTACTCCAAGATGAGCAAGCTGTAGGACCGCCGTCCCCGCCCGCGGCACGTCGCGTGCCGCCATGCCCGTACGAATGGGAGACCCCCCGTCGAACCGACCTCGCTGTTCTCCGCTCCGCAAGGAGCGCCCCGCCGTGCCGACACGGCATCACCGCCTCCGGCGACGAATCCCTTCCAGGCCCCGGACTTCGGGGAGGACGAGACCCTCTTCGCCGAGGACGCGTACGCATCCGTCCCGGGCATGAGCGCCGCCCATGGACGCTGACCACCCACCCTGCGACCGGGGCCGTCCACCGGCCCGGTGCCGGAGACACTCCCAGGTCACGGACCTGGGAGTGTCGTGTGCTGCCCGGAGCGAGGGCGGCCCGCGGGTGTCCCGCCCGCCCGTCGGTGCGTAGTCGCTCCGCAACTCTCCGTCCCCGCCGGTTCGTTGACAGGGGGCGCCGCCGGGCGTTGACTGGCGGCACGGTGTGGACCGGCCAGGCGGGCCATCAGTGCCGGGGCTTTCGTACGGATCGGGCGCCGCGAGCCCCGCATGATCCCGACGCGTGCCCGGGCGGCACGTGGCCGGCGCGACGTTCAGGGAAGTGGCACAGATGATGTACGACCAGGCACGCGCCCAGCAGCCCCCGGACAAGAACTCCGGAGCGGCCGCACGCCGGGTCGCGGGACCGGAGCCACTGCTCCCCGCCGACGAGCGGGAGCGCGTCTCCCAGCGCCTGCGGCAGGCCCTCCTGGACTTCGCGGAGACCCCGCGCGAGGCCCTGGAAGCGGCCGAGAGCGCCTTCGACGAGGTCACCGCGGACCTCGCGAGCGCCCTCGCGGAACGGCGGGCCGCCCTCCGTGCGGGCTGGCAGGACCAGGACACCCGGACGCAGGCGGAGGAGTTCCGGCACGCGCTGCGGCAGTACCGGGAGATCACGGAGCGACTGCTGCGCCTGTGACCGGGCGGACCTGAGCGGACGGCCCTCGGGAGCCGGGGCGGTCCCCGGCCGCGACCGCAGGCCGGCACCGCGGCCGCAGCCGCCGTACGTCGGAGACAGCCGCAGACCGGCCGCGGGGGCAGGTAGCCCGTGCCCGATGAGGCGGCTCCGCGCCCGGGCCGGGCGGCGTCCGTCGCAGTACGATGAGAGCGGGTCGGCGCACGCTCACGTGCGACGTCCCGGAAGGGCGACTCCGGCGTGTTGCGCCGGAGTCGTTGTCTCCGCCGTCGGCGCGACAGCTCAGGTGACCCCGCACTCGCTCGCGGTCCGGGCCGGTGCCCCGCTCAGGGAGGAGAGGGCATGATCCAGGCAGCCGACATCCGCGAATGGCGCGATCAGGACGTCGTGGACCCGAAGGGCCACAAGATCGGCGTGCTGGAGGCGGTCTACGTGGACACCTCCACCGACGAGCCGGCCGTGGCCACCGTCCGGGCCGGACTGCCCACCCGCCAGCGGCTGGTCTTCGTCCCCCTCGACGAGACGGTCCTCGGACCCGGCTACCTCAAGGTCGCCTACGCCAAGAGCCAGGTGAAGAAGGCTCCGTCGATCGGCACGGACGACATCCTGCCGGCGGAGCAGGAGAAGGAGATCTTCCAGTACTACGGCATGCCCTACCGGCCGGGTCTCAACGGCGAACGGCAGCTCGCGCGCCGCTGAGCCACGGGGCCCGTCGTCCGGTCGGTCCTAGGGAGGTGTTCGGCGATGGTGGTCTTCCTGCTCCTCGTCCTTGCCGCGGTCGTGCTCGGCATCATCGGGGTGGCGGCCGCGGATCTCGGCTATCTGCTCTTCGTCGGCATCGCCGTCTTCGTGATCGCCCTCCTGGTCGCGGCCGCCCGGCTGTCCGCGCGCTCGGGACGGCGCCGACTGCGCTGACACCGCGGCACGCCGCACGCACCGACGCCCGCCCGGACGTTTGCAGATGCCAGGTTTTCGCACCTATGTTGGCGCGCATGCAGTCCTACACCATCGGGCAGGCGGCCCGTCTGCTGGGCGTGAGCCCGGACACCGCGCGGCGATGGGCGGATGCCGGCCGCATGGCGACCCACCGGGACGAGGGCGGCCGACGGCTCATCGACGGCCGCGACCTGGCGGCCTTCTCGGTCGAACTCGCCCGGACCGGCGACGGCGAGGCGGACGTCTCCCGCACCTCCGTGCGCAACGCCTTCCCGGGCATCGTCACCGCCGTCAAGCTCGGGGACGTCGCCGCCCAGGTGGAGATCCAGGCCGGACCGCACCGCCTGGTCTCCCTGCTCACCCGCGAGGCCGTGGAGGAGCTGGGCCTGGAGGTCGGCGTGGAGGCCACCGCCCGCGTGAAGTCCACCAGCGTCCACATCGACCGCACGTAGCGGCCTTGCCGCGCCGCGCCCCGGCGGGCACCAGCGGACGGTGTCCGCCGGGGTCGGGGCCGTGCCGCGATGGCGCCCGGGCGCTTCGCCGTAGAAACGCACATGCGTACACCCGGCCCGCTTTCACCGGCTCATGCGATGCGACAGGAGACTTACGGCTTGCATCTGCGGAAGTATGATCGGCGTATGCCCGTCTGACCTTCCAGGGGAGTGCACCCGTGATCACCCGTACCGCGCGCCGGACGCGCCGCATCCGCCGGACCCTGCAGGCGGCCGGTGCGGGCGCCGCCGTGCTGCTGGCCGTGAGCGCCTGCTCCTCCTCCGACACGGATGCGGACGGCGCGGCCCCGGCCTCCGGGAAGCGCTCCGAGACGGTGACTGTGTTCGCCGCGGCCTCGCTCAAGGAGAGCTTCACGACCCTGGGGAAGCAGTTCGAGAAGGCCCACCCCGGGACGAAGGTGACCTTCAACTTCGGGGGCAGCGACACGCTGGCCGCCGGTATCAACGGCGGCGCCCCGGCCGACGTGTTCGCCGCCGCGAGTCCCACGACGATGGCGCTGGTCACGGACCAGAAGGCCACGGCCGGCACACCGGCGACCTTCGTCCGCAACCAGTTGGAGATCGCCACCCTGCCGGGCAACCCGGACAGGATCGGCTCCCTGAAGGACCTCACCAAGTCCGGGCTCAAGGTCGTGCTCTGCGACAGGACGGTGCCGTGCGGCGCCGCCGCGCAGAAGGCGCTCGACGCCGGGGGTCTGAAGCTGACCCCGGTCTCGTACGAGCAGGACGTCAAGAGCGCCCTGACCAAGGTCGAGCTGAAGGAGGCCGACGCGGCGGTCGTCTACAGGACCGATGTGAAGGCGGCGGGTGACAAGGTGGAGGGCGTGGAGTTCCCCGAGTCGGCCGAGGCCGTCAACGACTATCCGATCGCCCTGCTCAAGGACGCGCACGACGCCGCCGCGGCGAAGGCCTTCATCGAGCTGGTGCGGTCCGCCGACGGTCTGAAGGTGCTGACCTCGGCCGGGTTCCTCGCGCCGTGACCGGGGCACGGCGGGAACGGGCCGGGACCGGGGTGCGGCGCGAGCGGGCCGGGGTGCGGGGCCGGGTCCCGCTTCCGCTGCTGCTGCCCGCACTCGTCGGCCTGGCGTTCCTGCTCCTGCCGCTGCTCGCCCTGCTGGCCCGCGCCCCGTGGCGCAGTCTGCCGGACCAGCTGACCAGCCCGGAGGTCTGGCAGGCCCTCCGGCTGTCCCTGGTCTCCGCCACCGCGGCCACCGCGGTGAGCCTCGTGCTCGGCGTACCGCTCGCCTGGCTGCTTGCCCGCACCGACTTCCCCGGACGCGGGTTCGTGCGGGCGCTGGTGACGCTGCCCCTCGTACTGCCGCCGGTGGTGGGCGGTGTCGCACTGCTGCTGGCGCTCGGCCGCAACGGCGTCGTCGGGCAGTGGCTGGACTCGGCGTTCGGGATCACGCTGCCGTTCACCACGGCGGGGGTGGTCGTCGCGGAGACGTTCGTGGCGATGCCGTTCCTCGTGATCAGCGTGGAGGGCACCCTGCGGGCGGCGGACCCGCGGTACGAGGAGGCGGCGGCCACGCTCGGGGCGTCCCGCTTCACCGCGTTCCGCCGGGTCACCCTGCCGTTGATCGCGCCCGGTGTCGCGGCGGGCGCCGTGCTGGCGTGGGCCCGCGCGCTCGGCGAGTTCGGCGCGACGATCACGTTCGCCGGCAACTTTCCCGGCCGTACGCAGACCATGCCGCTGGCGGTCTATCTGGCCCTGCAGAGCGACCCGGCCGCGGCGATCGCGCTGAGCCTGGTCCTGCTGGCGGTGTCGATCGCGGTCCTGGCCGGACTGCGGGACCGCTGGATGACGGCCGCATGAGCGACCACCGACCGCGCCTCCACCGGACGGGTGCCGCATGACCGACGCCGAACCCACCAAGTCCCCCGGCCACCCGCAGGACTCGGCCCCCACCGCCGCCAACGGCTCCGCCACGAGCCGGAGTTCGGGTCCCGCACCTCTCGGGGAGGGCCTCGACGCACGGCTGCTCGTCGAGCGCGGGGACTTCCGCCTCGACGTGGCACTGCGGGCCGCACCCGGCGACGTCGTCGCCCTGCTCGGGCCCAACGGGGCCGGCAAGACCACCGCGCTGCGGGCGCTGGCCGGGCTGACCCCGCTCTCCCCGGGCGGCCGGCTGCGCCTGGACGGCGTCTCCCTGGACCGGACACCGCCCGAGTCGCGCCCGGTCGGCGTCGTCTTCCAGGACTATCTGCTCTTCCCCCACCTGTCCGCCCTGGACAACGTCGCGTTCGGGCCCCGCTGCCAGGGCGTACCGAAGACGACCGCACGGGCGCGGGCCACCGCCTGGCTGGAGCGGATGGGACTCGCCGAGCACGCCGCGGCCAGACCGCGCCGGCTCTCGGGCGGGCAGGCCCAGCGCGTCGCCCTCGCCCGCGCGCTGGCGACCGGCCCCCGGCTGCTGCTCCTGGACGAGCCGCTCGCCGCGCTGGACGCCCGCACCCGTCTCGACGTACGGGCCCAACTGCGCCGTCACCTGGCCGACTTCGAGGCCGTCGCGGTCCTGGTCACCCACGACCCGCTGGACGCGATGGTGCTGGCGGACCGGCTGGTCGTCGTCGAGCACGGCCGGGTGGTGCAGGAGGGCACGCCGTCGGACATCGCGCGTCATCCGCGGACCGACTACATCGCCCAGCTGGTCGGCCTCAACCTCTACCGGGGCCGGGCCGAGGGCCACACCGTACGGCTCGACACGGGGCCGGCGATCACCACGACCGAGGACCTGTCGGGTCCCGTCTTCGTGGCCTTCCCGCCCGGCGCGGTGACGCTCCACCGCGACCGGCCCACCGGTCCCAGCGCCCGCAACCTGTGGCAGTGCCGGGTCACCGGGCTGGAGACCCACGGCGACCAGATCCGGGTGGATCTCACCGGCGAACTCCCCCTGGCCGCCGACCTGACCGCCGTCGCCGCCGCCGAACTCGGCCTCCACCCCGGTGCCCCGGTCTGGGCGACGGTGAAGGCCACGCAGACGCACGCGTATCCGGCCTGACCGCCGGGCTCAGGGCGCGACGAAGGCGTACGTCCCGGCGACGCGCCGCGGGCGCCAGGTGCGGGCGTAGGGCGGCGGCGCCTCCTCGGGTGGGGCCAGTGCCGCGACCGGCATCCGGCGTGCGGCCCGCTCGACGCCCTCCCGGGTGATGTTGGCGTTGTGGCCGGTGACGTTGGCGGAGGAGCAGCCCGCGTAGAAGGCGATGGGGATGGCTTCCTCCCCGGTGATCAGACACGGCGGCCGTACGCCGATCCGGTGCAGCCCGGCCGCCGTGCGGGCCCAGTCCCGGTGGGCGGCGGTGGTGCGGTCGACCGCCCGCTCCAGCACCGCGTACTGCACGGCCAGGTGCCCGGCGAGTCCGAGCGCCACCAGGGTCGCGGTCACCGGCCGCCACGGCCGGGCGGGGGCGGTCGACAGGTGGGCCAACGCGTCGGCGGCGGGGAGCGCGAGCAGCGCGTAGACGGGGAGCAGGAAGCGCGGTGCGGCGTACCCGATCATGAGGAGGTAGGGCGCACCGGCGGTCGCGGCGCAGGCGACCGGCAGCAGGGTGGCCGCCGTGCGCCGGGCCCTGACGGCGATCACGACGCCGGCCGCGGCGAGCACCGGCAGGACGAACCACCACACCAGCACCGCGGGGCTCGGCACCGGCCCGTCGCACGGGCGGCACAGGGCCCGTCCGTCCAGGCTGCGCAGCTGGTCCAGGACGGCGATGTTCCAGCTCAGGCCGCCCTGGATGTCGGCGGCCCGGGCGAGCCGCTCACCCAGGCCGCCGAAGCCCGCGTACGCCTCGACGACCCACTCGGCCGCCCCGGCCGCCAGTCCGGCCGCCGGGGCGGCCAGCAGGCCCCACCGGCGGGCGCACAGCGCCACGGCGAGCAGGGGCAGGACCGTCCACACGGCGTCCATGGGCCGCATCCACGCGATCAGCGCGACGCTCGCCCCCACGCCCCACAGCGCCGCCCGGTCGAAGCGGTCCGCCCGGGCCCGCACGAAGAAGCCGACGGCGGCCAGGGCGCCGACCGCCCCCCAGTAGTTGGGCATGGCCTGGGGCCCGTAGAACAGCGTCACCCACAGCGTCGCGAACAGGGCGCCCGCGAGAGCGAGGATCCGCGGCGGGAACAGGCCGCGCCAGGCGCGCAGCGCCAGGAAGAGCCCGAGCCCCGACAGCAGCGCCAGATAGACCCGGAGCAGCGCGGTGGACGACGACCAGGAGGCGACCGGCGCGACCAGCAGCGAGACCCCCCGGGCGCGCGGCGCGCTGAAGAAGGCCGCCGGGCTGTGGGCGGTGACCTGGCTGACGTAGACGACCTCGTCCCAGCCGAGACCCATGACGGGCGGTACGAGGAGGAGCTGGGCCAGGGTGAAGGCGCCTGCGGTGAGGGCGGGCCAGGTGCGGCCGGTCCTCGACCGCGGGCCGCGGGGTTCCGGTGCCGGTGGCCGCCTTCCGGCGCCGGCGGTCCGGACGCCCAGGGTTCTGGCCTCGTCCACGCTTCACCACCCCTGTGAGCCGGAGGTCTCCCCCTCCGTACGGGCGCTGCGCGACGGAGAACGGCAACCTGAAATCACATGAAGAGCACGAAGCTCGTAATGTACGCGCATCACATGGAACACGGACAAAATGCCACGCCCGGGGAGAGCAAAGCAGTCTGCGGGAGAGCCGCCGGACGTCCGGCCGGGCGCCGCGGGGGAGGGAAAGCCGACGACGCGCCGGGCCGCGGTGAGGCGGGCGACGCGTCGGGTACGGCGGGGTGGGGCGGGCGCTGCCGGGTTACGCCGTCTCGGTCCAGCCGGGCGCCGCGGGGGCGGCCGGAGCGGCGGCGGAACGGCAGGTGAACCCCAGCCGGGTGAGGGCGCGGGCGACCTCGGACTCGGTGAAGTCGCGGCGGTCCTGCCTGGTGATCACTTCGCCGACCTGCTTGATGGGGTACGTGTGCGGGCCGACGACCACGGACGCGCTCGTGACCGGTTCCGGGCGGACTCCCGCCATCGAGTGCTCCACCTCGCTCTTGATGAGATCGAAGGGGAAACGAGCGATCACACAACGCATGGTGCCTCCGCGGCGAGAAATTCGGTACCGGTCCGGACGCGGGAACAGGGCCTGGCGTGGTGCAGAAAACGCCGGAAAGCCGTACTCGAAAATCGGCCCGGAAAACAAAAAGCGGGTGGCCGGGACCCGCACCCCAAGGTGCGGGTCCCGGCCACCCGTAACGCTTCAGCCGACCCGAGGGTCAGGCGTCAACCGTGTCCCAGGTCAGGCGGGGACGATGTTCTCGGCCTGCGGGCCCTTCTGGCCCTGCGTGACGTCGAAGGTCACCTTCTGGCCTTCCTGGAGCTCACGGAAGCCCTGGGTGGCGATGTTCGAGTAGTGGGCGAAGACGTCGGCGCCGCCGCCGTCCTGCTCGATGAAGCCGAAGCCCTTTTCAGCGTTGAACCACTTCACGGTACCAGTAGCCATGTCATATCTCCTTACGGGAGCAGTGCTCGAAGGCCCGCACTGTGCGGACCCGCGGTCGCCGCGATGATTGCCCCGTCCGGAGAAAAACACCGGAAATTCAGAAGCGCCCCGCCGGTACTGACCGGAAGATGCGCTCCAAGACTTTGGGAACCACAACTGCAACTGAAATCGACAGTAGCACGGCAGGAGCCGCGCAGGGCGGGCCACTATGCCACCCCGCCCGGAGGAATAACAAAACCTGTCGGCACATCCCGGCGATTTCTGCTTTCGCCACGACAGATATTCAGAGGGCCGCGCCGGAGGCGTCCGCGGTGCCCCCAGTCCCCCCAACGCCGGGCGGCGCCCGGGCCCCGGCCGGGGCGGGAACGCCGAGGCCGGCCCGGCGTGTCGCCCAAGTCACCCGGACGTCACCCGTACGGTCCGGCGCGGTGGTGGGCGCGTCCGGGGAGTGGTGCCTTGAGGCAGACGGGGACGCACGCTCGCCCGTCGGGCCCGGAGGCCGGACGCCCCGGACGCATCGCCGTGAACCGCGCTGGAGGTACCGCCATGCACCGTCTGCCCCGTGTTCTCGCCACGGCCCTGGCGGCGGGCGCCCTGCTGACGAGCGCGGCCTGCTCGGGCGGCGGCGCCGGCCGGGGCGGCGGTACGTACGCGGGCGCGGCCGACTCCGGGGCCTCCGCGTCGCCCGCGGGGAAGCGGGATCCCGCCGGGGCCGCCACGGGTGCGCTCACCGAGGCGCAGGCCACGAACGCGCGGCTCGCACTCGCCGACCTCGACTCGCGGTGGGCGCCCACGGAGGGCGCCGCCACCTGGCACGACGCCCTGCTGAAGGGCACCGCGCAGACCCCGGACTGCCAGGGGCTCCTCGACGGGCTGTACTCGGACGATCTGCTGGGCGAGCCGGCCGGCGGCCGTGCCGCGATCGGCTTCGACGACACCGGCAACGGGGCCCAACTGCGCCAGGTGGTCGCCGCGTACGACCGGTCCCGGCTGGACGCAACCATGGACTGGCTGCGGCGCCTGCCCGCGCAGTGCCGCGACTTCACCGCCACGGACGGGCAGGGGGCCGGCAGGTCGGTCCAGGTCGTCGACGCGCCCCTCCCGGAGCTGGGCGACGCGCGGCAGGGGCTGCGGGTGACCGTGACCGGGGACGTCGAGCAGATCCCGGCCGCCCTGACCCTGGACATCGTCGCGGTGCGCGTCGGCGACAGCGCGTTCGTGCTCACCGACGGTGGGCTCTACGGCACGGACGACGAGTCCACCCGGCAGGCCGCCGAGCGGGGCACCCAGCGTCTGAAGGACGTGCTGGCCGGCCGGTCGGCCGGAGCGCCGCCGACGCAATGACGCCCGGCGCGGGACCGGTGGCCCTCGCGGTCGGGAGGGACGCCCACCGGGCCCGACCGGCGGCCGGACCCCGGGGGGCCGGAGCGGTGGGCCCACCGGAGGACCGCCGGGGGCAGGAGCGGTGGACCCACCGGAGGACGGGCGGGAAAAGCCGGAGCGGTCGACCACCGGAGGCCGGACCGATCGACCCACCGGAGGACCACCGGAGGCCGGAGCGGTCGACCACCGGAGGACCACCGGTTGGCCGGACCGATCGACCCACCGATGGGCCACCGGCGGCCGGAGCGGTGGGCCACCGGCGGCTCGACCGGTGTGGCCGGCGGCCGGACGGGTGCGACGGGCGGCCGGACCGGTGGGCTACTCGCGGTGGAACCGCTTGCGGTGCGCGAGCACCTCGCGGGCCGCAGCACCCGCCGTCCGGCTGTGGGCGAAGGCGTATCCGCGCAGCCGGGCCAGCGCGTCGTCGGGGCCGATGCCGAGCTGGGCCATGATCATGCCGATGGCCTGGTGGATCTCGTCGTGGTCCGAGGTCAGCCGGGTCAGCCACGAGTCGTCGCGGACCGCCGTCCAGTCAGCGCGGGCCAGCGACATCAGGGCGACGGTCACGACCCCGGCCACGAGGTGCCCGGTACTCAGCTCGCGCCGGCTCGGCTCACCAGGGGACGCGCGGTAGAGGTCCAGCGTGCCGACGCACACCGTCCGGTCGCCCAGCGGCAGCGAGTACATCGCCTGCACGCCCGCCCCTGTGGCCTGCTCGGCGAAGACCGGCCAGCGGCTCACGTCGGCGCCGCCCGTCAGGTCACGGGCGACGACGGCCGTGCCGGCGGTCGCGGCGTCCAGGCAGGGGCCCTCGCCCAGCGTGCCCTGCATGTCGGCGATCCCGGCCGCCGTCTCGTCGCTCGCGCCCAGCCGCACGGGCAGGCCGTCGCTCCGCAAGGACATGCTGGCCCCGCTGACCGGCAGCAGCTCGACCGCCGCGGCGCACAACCGGGCCGGGAGTTCCTCCATCGGCACGTCCCGGACGGCGTCGGCGATCGCCAGGGCGACCTCGACGTCGGCGTCGACCGACTCGGCGGCCCCGAGGTCCGGCAGGGCCCCAATCCGCTCGGCCGAGCCGGGGTCCGTACGGGGCCGGGGGTGGGGGTCGAGTTCGGGACGGGGGCGGAGGTCGGGCTCGGGCTGGGGACGGGGGCGGGGGTTGGGCTCCGGTTGGGAAAGGGGGCTGGGAGCGGGGCCGGGTTCGGAACGGGGCCGGGGGTCAGGCTCCGGTTCGGAATGGGGGCGGGGGTTGGGGCCGGGTTCGGAACGGGGCCGGGGGTCAGGCTCCGGTTCGGAATGGGGGTGGGGGTCGGGTTCGGAACGGGGCCGGGGGTCGGGCTTGGGTTCGGAATGGGGGCGGGGGTCGGGGCCGGGGTCGCAATGAGGGAGGGGGTCGGGGTCGGGATGGGGACGGACGTAGGGGTCCGGCCCCGGCCGGGTCTCCGGGCGCGACCCCGGCGACTCCCCCTCGGGCTCCGGCGCCCCGGCACCGGGGTTCGTTCGCGTCGCCCGCTCCGCGCCGGATCCCTGGGCCGACCCGGCGTCGCGGGCGTCGTCGTCGCGACGAGGGCCACGGGCGTCAGGGGAGTCGTCACCGGGGTCCGAAGCGTCGCAGCCACCGTTGCTCGACCGCACGACCACCGCCTCCTTCCACGCCCGTGCATCGACCAGCCATGTCTGGTGGAGTGCGCGTCCGCGACCGGGTACCCACCGATGCGGATCCAAGCCGGACGGAAGCCGGAGGTTCGCCACCGAAGCCCCCGGGGGGCCGGCGGGAGCCTCCGACGGTGGGCATGCGCGGCGGTGCGGGACGTCAGCCGACGGCGGCGGCCTCAGACAGGCGGCTGGGCCGGGGCGGGGCCCAAGGTGGTGGTGCCGGGGGCCGTTCGGTGGCCGAGGCCTGTGCGGTAGGCGTCGAGCGCGGCCTCGACCCGGCCGGTACGGCGCAGCAGGTCGCCCAGGAGGCGGCACAGGTCGGCGAGGTCGCCCGCGGCACCGGCCCGCTCCAGCAGGCTCATGGCGCGGACGTAGTGCTCCTCGGCCGCGTCGGTTTCACGGGCGTCCTCGGCGATGATCCCGAGGAGGCGGTGGGCCCCGGCCGAGTGCACGGCCCCGCGCTCGGAGCTGAGGTCGCCCAGCACCTCGCGCAGCAGCGCGGCGGCCTCCTGGGACTTGCCGCGCCGGTGCAGCACGTCGGCCAGTTCGACGTTGACCTGGCTGGTGTAGAGGGCGGCACGCTTGGCGGACAGCATGCTCTGCGCCTCCCGCAACTCCGTCTCGGCGCGCTCCAGTTCGCCGTTCTGTGCATGGAGGTAGCCGCGCATCCAGTGGCAGTTGGCCAGCTCGGTGCGGATCTGGAGCTGGCGGTAGAGCTCGGCGGCCTTGGCCAGGGACGCGTCGGCCTCGGCGGTGCGGCCCTCGGCGAGCAGCGTGCGGGCGACGGAGCGGTGCATGCGGGCGACCAGTGCGGGGTCGCCGACCTGTGGTGCGAGGGCGAGGGCGAACTCGGCGGCCTGGGCGGCGCGGGCGTGCGCGCCCATGTCCATGTACGGGGCGATGACGCCCGTGTAGAGGAGCAGGAGGGCGTCGGGGTCGTGCAGCCCGGTGCGGTTCAGTTCGTCGAGCGTGGACTCGAACAGGTAGCAGGAATAACGGAGTTCACCTGCCAGGTAGTGGGAGACGGCGCGTCCGCGCAGGGCCGGGACGCGCAGCGGCAGCGGGGCGTCGCCGAGACGCCGCTCCGACTGCTCGAAGCGGGTTCGGGCGGCCTCCAGGTCCCCGGTCTCCAGGGCGCATTCACCGAGGCCCAGCAGCGCGGCGGCCTGCTCGGCGACGAGTCCGTGCGCCTCGGCCTCGGCGAGCAGCGTGCCGTACTGCTCGGCGGCCACCTCGGCCTCCCCGGTCGCCAGGGTCCGCTGCGCGTCGGTCAGCCGCAGCCGCAGGTCGGTGGCGAGGCGGGCGGGGCGGCCGGTCGCCAGCTCGTCGTAGGCCACGCCGAGCCGGTCCGCGATGTGCCGCAGGGCCGGTTCGGAGGCGCGGACCCGGCCGGCCTCCAGGGTGGAGATGTAGGCGGGTGTGTACGCCGGTTCCGCCAACTGCTTCTGGGTGAGGCCGCGTTCCGTCCGCAGCTGCTGCACCCTGCGCCCGATGGTCCCCGGGTCGTCGCGCTCCACCATGAATGAAGCATGCCATTAAGGGGACTTACCCCCGGACGACTTCTGACTTTTGTTTAACTGCCGCTTCCGCTCTTGCCCTTGGCCCTCCGGTGCCTCTACGTTAAGCGGCGCATTAAACGTGCTTAATACGCCGCTGTTGCGAGGTCGCCGTGCTCCGACGCCTTTCCGCCCGCCACCTCCGCGGCCTCACCGCCGCGATGGTCGCCGTGGCCGCGCTGGTCACGGCCGCGAACGCCGGGCCGGCGCGGGCGGACGGGGTCCCGGAGGCGCCCCGCACGGCCCACGCCCCGCACACGCCCGACCCGCACGCGCCCGCCGCGCGCCCGCGCTGACGCCGTGGCCTCCGCCGCACGCACCGCCCTCGACCTCACGGCCGACCTCCCGGTCCCGGCCCTGGAGGACCTCTACCGGGACCTGCACCGCCACCCCGAACTGTCGCTGCGGGAGCACCGCACCGCCGCGACGCTCGCCGGACGGCTGCGCCGGGCCGGGTACGAGACGGTGGAGGGCATCGGCGGCACCGGTGTCGCCGGGCTGCTCCGCAACGGGGACGGGCCGACCGTGCTGCTGCGCGCCGACATGGACGCCCTCCCGGTCACCGAGGAGACCGGCCTGCCGTACGCCTCCGAGCACCACGGCGTCATGCACGCGTGCGGGCACGACCTGCACGTGACCTGGCTGACCGGTGCGGCCGAGGCGCTCGCGGCGGGCCGCGACACCTGGTCCGGGACCCTCCTGGTCGTCGGACAGCCCGCCGAGGAGACCGGCGAGGGCGCGGCGCTGATGGTCCGCGACGGGCTCTACGCACGCCTCCCGAGGCCCGACGTACTGCTCGGCCAGCACGCCGCCCCCGGCCCCGTCGGCCTCTACGCCCACTCACCGGGACTGATCATGTCCGCCTCGACGGACATCGACATCGTCGTCCACGGCCGCGGCGGGCACGGTTCCCGGCCGGAGTCGACCGTGGACCCGGTCGTCACGGCCGCCTACCTGGTGACCCGGCTGCAGACCGTCGTCAGCCGGGAGATCGCCGCCCGCGAGCCCGCGGTCCTCACGGTCGGCCGCATCGAGGCGGGCAGCCGGCACAACATCATCCCGGCCGAGGCCCGGCTGGAACTGAACATCAGGACGCAGTCCGACGAGGTCCGCGACCGGATGATCGCGGCCGTCCGCCGCATCGCCGCCGGCGAGTGCGCGACGGCGGGCTGCCCGCGCGAGCCGGACGTCTCCGTCGGCAACACCTTCCCGGTCACCGTGAACGACCCCGAGACCGACCACCGGGTCGCAGCCGTGCACGGCAGGGTCTTCGGCGCCGGGACGATCCTCGACCCGGGTCCGGCGATGGGCAGCGAGGACTTCGCGCGGCTCGCGGACCACGCGGACGGGCGGATCCCCTTCTCCTACTGGTTCGTGACGAGCACACCCGCCGACGTCTGGAACGCGGCCCCGGGTACGGACCTCATGGAGAAGTTCGCCGCCGTCCCCGGCAACCACAGCCCCCACTTCGCCCCCGACCTCTCGACCCTCGTACCGGGGGTGCGGACGCTGGTGTCGGGAGCGCTGGCGTACCTGGTCCGCTGAGACCGCACCCTCGCACGGCACGGTCTTACGGAGTGATGACGTGCGGCGCGCGGTCCCGGACGCGGCGGCGCCGCGGCCCTAGCGTGGGCGGCATGCGGGTACTGGTCACCGGCGGAGCCGGGTTCATCGGGTCGGAGATCGTCGCGGCGCTGGCCGCGCGGGGGCACGAGGCGGTCGTGTACGACGTCCGGGAGGGCCGCGACGTGCGCGACCCGGAGGCCGTGGCGCACGCCCTGCCGGGGGTGGACGCGGTGTGCCACCAGGCGGCGCTGGTCGGCCTCGGCAACGGCTTCTCCGACGCGGCGGAGTACGTCTCGCGCAACGACCTGGGCACCGCGGTGCTGCTCTCCGCGATGGCCGGGGCGGGGGTGCGGCGGCTGGTGCTGGCCGGGTCCATGGTGGTGTACGGCGAGGGCCGGTACGCCTGCGCGCGGCACGGCGTGGTGCGCCCCGGTCCCCGCGCGGAGGCCGACCTGGCGGCCGGCCGCTTCGAGCCCCCGTGCCCGGTGTGCGGCGACGACCTGACCCCCGGACTGGTCGCCGAGGACGCACCGGCCGACCCGCGCAACGTCTACGCGACGACCAAGCTGGCGCAGGAGCATCTGGCGGCGGCCTGGGCCCGCGCCACGGGGGGCACCGCGGTGTCGCTGCGCTACCACAACGTCTACGGTCCCGGGATGCCCCGCGACACCCCGTACGCGGGTGTCGCCGCGTTCTTCCGTTCGGCCCTGGCCCGGGGCGAAGCCCCGCGCGTCTTCGAGGACGGCGGCCAGCGCCGGGACTTCGTGCACGTGCGGGACGTGGCGGCGGCCAACCTGCTGGCGCTGGAGGCCGGTTCGCCCGACGGCACGTTCACCGCGTACAACACGGGCAGCGGGGACCCGCAGACGGTCGGCGAACTGGCCCGGGCCCTCGCCGCCGCGCACGGCGGCCCGGACCCCGTGGTCACCGGCGAGTACCGGCTCGGGGACGTCCGCCACATCACGGCGGACTCGGCCCGGCTGCGCGCCGAACTCGGCTGGAAGCCGGAGGTGGCCTTCGAGGAGGGCATGCGGGAGTTCGCGGCGCAGGGGTAGGGGGTGTCGCGGGCGCCCGGGGCCGGGTCAGCCGGTGAGCTGGGTGGTGCCGAGTTCGTCGAGGTGCCGCTGGACGTGCTGCAGGGCCCCCTCCCGGCGGCCCGGCACGCGCCGCCGCAGGTCGGCCAGGGCGGGCCCCAGTTCGCGGGCCCGGACCGCGTCCCGGATGCGTCCCCACTGGTGGTGGGCACGGTCGGCGGCCGATTCGACGGCGGGTGCGTCCGGGGACTGTCCGGCGCCGAGCCGGGCGGTGGCGACCGCGAGCCAGGCCCGGCAACTCTCGACCGGATCGCCCGCGAACATCGCCAGGTCGGCCCGCACCTCCTTCCAGTGCAGCGCCTGTTCGGACGCGGGACCGTACGCGCGTACGGCCGTCCGCTCCCAGTGGGCGGCGAGCGCCGCCGCCTCGCCGTGCCGCCCGGCCTGCACGGCGGTGGTGATCGCGGCGTGCGGGTCGGGCGCCACCGGCACCCTGCCCTCCGTCTCCAGCACGACGCCGGGTGCGTCGCCCTCCCCCAGTGCCCGCGTCAGGGCCCGCTGGTGCAACTGGGCGGGCACCGGCCGGTGGCCGCTGCGCAGGATCGTGGCCAGGGACTTCATGTACCCCGGCGTCGCCACGGTGCGGCGGGGCGGCGGCGGGGCGATCCGGCCGTAGAGGCTGACGCCCGGGCCCGCGGTGAGCGGCTGGGCCGCCAGCGACTGCCAGGCCTCCGCGTCCGCGTGCAGGTCGGCGAAGAGCGTCGTGGTGCCCGGTGGGCGCAGCCGCAGTTCCTCGCGGATCCAGTGCCAGGGGAACGCCGTGTAGCGGACCGTGGAGGGCGTGGTGCGGGCCAGTGAGAGGTGCGGAAGCCGTTGTCTGCGGTCGAGTTGGAGCTGGCCGGTGAGATAGACGGTCAGCGGTCCGGAGGCCGTCGCCGCGGCGCGCAGCCGGGTCAGGACGGCCTGCGGTTCCAGCGGATCCGCCAGCTCCACCACGTTCGCCGTCTCCGCGCCGGACAGCACGGCGGGCGCCACCGCCGCGAGGACGGGGAGCACGGAGGCCGCGTCCACCAGGCATCCCCTGCCCACCGGCGAGGCCGCGAGCAGCAGCACGGTTCCGGGCATCGTTCCCTCCCCCATCGATCACCTACGGCAGCACCGTAACCGCTGCGCGTGCAAAGAGGGGACCGCGCAGGTGCGGGGAGTGCGAACTCCCGGGGCGGACTAGGCGGGTTGCTCGGTCGTCGGAAGGGCCGACGGGAGGGCGGGCAGGGTCACCTCGAAGCGGCAGCCGCCGGAGACGTTGCGTACGGCGGCGCGGCCCCGGTGGGCCTCCACGATGCCGCGCACGATGGCGAGTCCGAGGCCCGCGCCGGCCGGTGGAGTCCGGGCGTGGGTGCCGCGCCAGCCCGTGTCGAAGACGCGCGGCAGATCCTCCTCGGGGATGCCGCCGCAGCCGTCCGTGACGGACAGGACGACTCCTTCCGGCGAGCGCTCGGCGGCCACCGCGACCGTCCCGTCGGCGGGGGTCCGGCGGATCGCGTTGACGAGGAGGTTGCCCAGTACGCGGCTCATCTCCTTGCCGTCGACCTCCACAGGCAGCGGCTCGACCCGGCCCCCCACCAGACGTACGCCGTGCTCGCGGGCCAGCGGGTCCGCGCCCGCGAGGGCGTCGCCGACGAGGTCGTACAGCGAGATCCGGGAGGGGGAGAGGGCGAGCGCGCCGGCGTGGATGCGGGAGAGCTCGAAGAGGTCGCCGACCATGTCGTTGAGGCGCTCGACCTCGGTGCGGATCTGGCGCAGATAGCGGGCCGGGTCGGCGGCGACCCCGTCCTCCAGCGCCTCCGACATCGCCCGCAGCCCGGCGAGGGGGGTGCGCAGGTCGTGCGAGATCCAGGCGACGAGTTCGCGCCGCGAGGTCTCCAGGGCGCGTTCGCGGTCGCGGGACTCGGCGAGTTTGGCGCTGGTGGTCTGCAACTCACGGCTCAAAGCGGCGAGTTCGGCGGTGGCCGGGCCGTCGGGGGCGGCGAAGGCCCCGCCGTCGCCGAAGGAACGGGCGGCCAGGGTGAGCGCGCGGCTGCGGCCGACGACCCAGCGGCCGAGCAGCAGGGCCGTGGCCAGCGAGACCACGGCCGCCATCGCCACCACGGTGGTCACCACGGTCAGGTCGTGCGGGGAGAGGAACATCGCCCAGGCGACGGCGAGGGTCCCCGCGAGCATCGCGGTCACGGCGACGGCGGCGACCACGGTGAGCGACGCGGTGAGCGAGCGCCGCCGGATCAGCCACAGGACGAACGCCCCGAACAGCCCGGCGGCGGCCGCCCCGAGGAAGGCGAAGAGGGCGATGAGCAGCATGTCGCGCATGGCTTACGGCTCCTGCGTCGGCGAGTGGGGGAGGAGACCGCCGCTGCCGGGGGCGTCGGTGCCGGGGGTCTCCGCGGCCTGAGAGGCGGGGGCGTCGCCGGAGCCGTCAGCGGAGCACCGGCCCTCGGCGCCTCCGGCGCGCGGGGCGCCGTCCGGATACGGGCCGGTATCCGTGCGCGGGGCACTGCCCGTACGCGAGTCGGCATCCGTACGCGGGGCACTGCCCGTACGCGGGGCACCCTCCGCACCCGGGCCGACGTCTCGCGGGGCACTGTCCGTACGCGAGCCGGCATCCGTACGCGCGGCACTGCCCGTACGCGGGGCACCCTCCGCACCCGGGCCGACGTCCGCACGCAGACCAAGGTCCGCACCCGGACCGGCGTCCGTGCCCGGGACGGCCCCGTCCGTCGCGGAGGGCCGGGGGGCGGTGGGCGGTTCCTCGTGCGCGGGGCCCTCGAAGCGGTAGCCCACGCCCCACACCGTGTGGATCAGCCGGGGGTGGGCGGGATCGTCCTCGACCTTGCCGCGGAGCCGCCGGACATGGACCGTGACGGTCGACAGGTCGCCGAAGTCCCAGCCCCACACCTCGCGCATCAGCTCCTCCCGGCCGAACGCCCGTCCGGGGTGCCGGAGGAAGAGCACGAGGAGGTCGAACTCCCGCACGGTGAGCGCGAGTTCGGCGCCATCCTTGGTGGCGCGCCGGGCCCCGGGGTCGGCGGTGAGACCGCCGACGCGCAGCGGACGGGAGCCGGTGACGGGCCGGGTGCGGCGCAGCACGGATCCCACGCGCAGCACCAGCTCGCGGGGGCTGAACGGCTTGGTCACGTAGTCGTCGGCGCCCACCTCCAGGCCGAGGATCCGGTCGTCCTCGTCCCCGCGGGCGGTCAGCATGACGACCGGCACCGGACCGCGTGCCCGCATCCGCCGGCACACCTCCAGTCCGTCCATGCCGGGGAGCATCAGATCGAGGACCACGAGGTCGGGCCAGTGCGCCGCCGCGCGGGCGAGGGCCTCCGCCCCGTCGCCCGCGCGGTCGACGGCGTAACCCGCGCGGTCCAGGTAACCGGACACGATCTCGGCCACCGTCGGGTCGTCGTCGACGACGAGCACCCGGGCGCCGGCAGTGGACTCCCCGGTCCGCTCGGCAGCCCGGATCTCCGCTGGCTGGTACGGCTGATGCTCCATTCCGCCAGCCTCGCACCACGCCGGTCCGGGCGCTGCCCCCGAGCGGTCCGGGCACCCCGACGTCCGTGTTTCGTAAGGAGCCCGAGTCCGCTTTGTACCGTTTGTGTTCGTAGGGTGAAACCCGTGACGACCTCTCCCGCATCGGAACCGGAAACGGCCCCAGCCACGGACGCGGCGCCCGTCGACGTGGTCCTGCCCTGTCTGAACGAGGCCGAGGCCCTCCCCTGGGTGCTCGCCCGCATCCCGCACGGCTGGCGCGCGCTGGTCGTGGACAACGGCTCCACGGACGGTTCGGCGGACCTCGCCCGCGAACTCGGCGCGACCGTCGTCCACGAGGAGCGCCGCGGCTTCGGCGCCGCCTGCCACGCGGGGCTCACCGCGGCCACGGCGGACATCGTGTGCTTCTGCGACTGCGACGCCTCGCTGGACCCCTCCCTGCTCGTGCCCTTCGTCCACGAGGTCCGCGACGGCCGGGCCGACCTGGTGCTCGGCAGGCGGCGCCCGCAGGGCAGGGGCGCCTGGCCCGCGCACGCCCGCGCGGGCAACCTCGCCCTGTCCCGGATGCTCCGCCGCCGTACCGGTCTGCGCCTGCACGACCTCGGCCCGCTGCGCGCCGCCCGCCGCGCGCCGCTGCTCGCCCTCGGTCTCACCGACCGGCGCAGCGGCTACCCCCTGCAGATGGTGGTCCGCGCCGCCGACGCCGGCTGGCGTGTCACCGAGCACGACGTGCCCTACCTGCCGCGCAGCGGCGCGTCCAAGGTGACGGGCACCTGGCGCGGCACCTGGCAGGCGGTCCGCGACATGAGCCGGGTCCTGGCCGAGCAGGCCCCGGCACCCGTTCCGGCCCCGAGCCACGGAGGAACCGCCCAGTGAGCATCGCCCACGCCACCACCCTCCTGGTCATCGCCAAGGAGCCGCGGCCGGGCCGGGTGAAGACCCGGCTGACCCCGCCCTTCTCCCCCGAGGAGGCGGCGGCGCTCGCCGGGGCCGCGCTCGCCGACACCCTGCACGCGGTGCTGGCCGCCCCGGCCCGCCGCCGCGTCCTGGTGCTGGACGGGGCACCCGGCCCCTGGCTGCCGCCCGGCTTCGACGTCGTGCCGCAGTGCGCGGGCGGCCTCGACGCCCGCCTGGCCGCCGCCTTCGCCCGCTGCGCGGGACCCGCGCTGCTGATCGGCATGGACACCCCGCAGGTGACGCCCGGCCTGCTCACCGTCGACTGGGGCGGCCGGGACGCCTGGTTCGGCCCGGCCGCCGACGGCGGTTTCTGGGCGCTGGGCCTGGCCGAGCCGGACCCGGACCTGGTGCGCGGCGTCCCGATGTCGACGGCGGCGACCGGCGCCGTGCAGCGGGAGCGGCTCGTCGCGGCCGGACTGCGGGTGGCGGACCTGCCGGTGCTGCGGGACGTCGACACGGCGTCCGACGCGGCGCAGGTCGCCGCGGAGGCGCCGGACGGGCGCTTCGCCGCGGAGCTGGCCCGGCTCACCGCGGTCGCCGGCCGATGAGCGCCCCCGCCGAGAGCGCCGCCCCCGCCGGGAGCGCCGCCCGCGCCGGGAGCGCCCCGCCCGCCTGGTGCGCCGACCCGTACGCCGACGCGCTGCGCACCGGGCGCGGCCCGCTGTTCCTGCGCCGCAGCGACGGCTGGCTGCTGCCGCTGGAGGTGGAGCGGTGGTGCGCCGACGCCGACGCGGCGGACCTGGAGGTGCTGCGGCGCTGCGAGGGTGCCGTCCTGGACGTGGGCTGCGGGCCCGGGCGGCTCGTCGCGGCGCTCGCCGCCCGCGGCCGGCCGGCACTCGGCGTCGACGTCAGCGAGGCCGCCGTCGCGCACACCCTGCGGCTGGGCGGACAGGCCCTGCGGCGGTCGGTGTTCGACCCGCTCCCGGGCGAGGGCCGCTGGGGCACCGCGCTGCTCATCGACGGGAACGTGGGCATCGGTGGTGAGCCCCGCACCCTGCTGCGCCGGATCGCCCGGCTGCTCGCTCCCGGCGGCCTGCTGATCGCCGAGAGCGCCCCGGTGGACGTGGACGAACGGGTGCACGTGCGGGTCGCCGACGGCCGGGGCGCCGCCGGCACCCCCTTCCTCTGGGCCCGCGTGGGCACCCCGGCCCTGCTGCGCCACGCCCGCCGCGCGGGTTTCCGCCCCGAGGCTCAGTGGACCACCGGCGGACGCTCCTTCGTCGCGCTGCGCCGCCGCGACGCCCTCGACACCCGCAGGACCAACAGGACCGCCGAGCCCGCGAACAGCACCGCGGTGATCAGCAGCCACCGGGCGAGGAACCCGTCGGCCGACAGGCCGGTGTCGGACGCGTAGCGGTCCGCCACCCGCCCGCTGATCAGCGGGAACCAGATCAGCAGCAGCAGTGCCGACAGGGCCGCCGGGACGCGGACGTAATTCCGCCACTCCCGGCGGCCGGCGGCGCGGAGCGCGCCGCCGGCGGCCCGGTCCGCGGCCACGTACAGCGGCAGCAGCACCAGGTCGTGCAGCAGGGCCGCCCCCACGAACCACAGGGCCACCCCGGCCCAGTCGTCCGCGAGCAGCCGCACCGCCGCGTAGCCGGCGAGCGTGAACGAGCAGCAGAGCAGCAGGAGTTGCGGCGGGCTGCCGACGGGGAACCGGGGGAACCGCGAAGGGCTGCGCATCACAGGTCTCCGAACGTCATCCGGGCCACCCACTTGGTGTTGAGCACGCCCGGCGCCGCCGGGACGATGACGCGCGCGGGGTGGCCGTGGTCGGGGGTCAGGGGCTCGCCGTTGACGTACAGGGCGAGCAGGGAACGCGGGTCGGCGACCTGGTTGGCCCGCAGGGCCGCCCTGCGGAACGCGCCGTGGCGCTGCAGGGACTCCACGAGCACGTCCGTCGCGCCGCCCTCGTGCCCCACCAGCGCGGCCAGATCGCGCAGCCGTACGCCCCGCCACCACTGGTCGGACGTCGACCAGCCCTCGACGCAGGCGATGGGCAGGGCCGCGCTGTGCTGCGGGAGCCGGAGGAGTTCGGCGCGGCTCAGCCGCACCGTCCCGGTGCGGCCCGCGACGACCAGCCGCCACGCCTCCTCGCTCGTCTCCGCGGGTTCGATCCCCACCCCCGCGGCCGTCTTGTTGACCTGGAACCCGGCGGGTCCGGAGCCCGGTTCGGGACCGCCGTGGGGCGCGAGCACGGCGGTCTCCCGCAGCGGCCCGTCGAAGCTGCGGCCCGCCGTCGTGACGAACAGGAGCAGCGAGCCGCCGCCGACCAGGCCGAGGGCGCCGCGCCGGGAGACGGTGGGGGGCGCCGGGTCCGGGGAGGCCAGTGCCTCCGCCTCGGCGTCCGGGGCGATGTCCGGGGACGGCGGCCTCCCGTCCGCCGGGCGCCGCTCCGCCCGCAGGTGCCGCACGTTGCGTACCGCCGTCGGCACGCGCAGCACCGCGTGGGCGACGAAGGCGGCGATGAACACCCACGCGCCGTAGAAGTGCAGCGGGTAGAAGGAGCCCGGGAAGACGTAGTCGAGCTGGACGTTCAGCACACCCGTCGTGAACTCGAAGAGGGCGCCCCCGACCAGCAGCAGCAGCGAGATCCGCTCCAGAGCGTGGGTGAGCGACCGCGCGGGCGGCAGCATGAACAGCTTCGGCACGACCGACCAGAGCTTGGCCAGGAGGACGGGGATCAGGACCAGGCCGAGGGTGACGTGCACGCCCTGCGTGAGGCGGTAGAGCCAGACCGGGCCGGTCGGCCAGGCGAAGAGGTAGAAGCCGAGCAGGCCCTTGTCCGGCGTCTTGTCGTTCACCGGGGACAGGTCCGGGTTGTAGGCGGCGTACGACAGCAGGCCCGTCACGAAGAGGACCGTGATCCCGGCGAGCAGGACGAGGCCGAGCACCGAGGTGAACCAGGGCCCGCGCAGCGGACTGCGCCAGAACGCGGGCGAGGTGGGCGAGTCCGGTGAGCCGGGGGAGAGCAGGCGGGAGACGCGGGAGGAGAGCTGTGGGTCGCGCATGAGCCGACCGTAGGACGGCGGACGCCCGTTGCCGGGGCTTGAACCGGTGACGAAACGCTGACGTCGGCGCGGGGCGGAGCCCGGTGCGGGGTCCGCCCGCCTAGCGTGCGGGTGTGACCCGTGAACTTCTCCGTGATCTGGCGGCCGTACTGGCGGCGGCCCTGCTCGTCGTGGCGGCCGTGCTGGTCGGTGCCGCCGTCGAGCGCGCCGACGGCACCCTCCATGTGGGCTGGCCGCCGCTGTACGCGTACGCGGAGCCGCACCTCGGGCCCGGCACCCCGGCCGCCCTCGCGGTGGCCGTCGGCGTCGTCGCGTACGGGCCGCGGCTCGCCGCCCGGCTGCCGTGGCGGGCGCTGCTCGGAGCCGCGTGGGGCACGGCGACGGCGTGGACGTTCTCGCTCGCGCTCGTCGACGGCTGGCAGCGGGGCATCGCCCGCCGTCTGACGACCTCGTACGAGTACCTGCGGGTCGTCGACCGCTTCGCCGACATCCCGCACACCCTGCGGGACTTCACCCGGCACATCCTGCTGGACTCCCCCGGCCACTGGCCGCCGCACGTGGCCGGGCATCCCCCGGCGGCGACCCTCACCTTCGTCTGGCTGGACCGGATCGGGCTCGGCGGCGGTGCGTGGGCCGGGGTCTGGTGCATCACCGTCGGCGCGACGGCGTGCGTGGCCGTGCTGGTCACCGTCCGTGCGCTGGCCGGGGAGACCCTGGCGCGGCGGGCGGCTCCGTTCCTCGTCCTGGCGCCGGCCGCGGTGTGGGCGGGGGTGTCCGCCGACGGGTACTTCGCGGCGGTGGCGGCCTGGGCCCTGGCGCTGCTGGCGCTCGCGGTCACCGGGCGACGGCCGAGGACCGCGGCCCTGGGTTCCGGCCTCCTCCTCGGGCTCGCCGGCTACCTCTCGTACGGGCTGATGCTGATCGCGGTGATCGCCGGCGCGGTGCTGCTGCTCGGCCGGGAGCGGGTGCGCGTCCTGCCGTTCCTGGCGGCGGGGGCCGCCGTCGTGCCGCTGGTGTTCACACTGCTGGGCTTCGACTGGTGGGAGGCGTACCGCCTGCTGGTCCGGCGCTACTACCAGGGGGCGGGCGGCATCCGGCCGTACCGCTACTGGGTCTGGGCGAACCTCGCGTGCACGGTACTGGTGGTGGGCCCGGCCACGGTGGCGGGCCTGCGCCGGTCCGCCGTCCGGGCCGGGGCTCTCGCCCGCGCCGCCTGGTCCGGCGCCCGCGCCGCGGCCCCGGCGGGAAGCGCGCCGAGGGGCGCCGACCCGGTCGCCGCCGGTGCCGGCCGGGCCGGGGCCGCCCCGGAGGGGAGTGCCCCCGGTGGTCCGGCCCCGAGCAGGACCGTCCCGGACGGAGCCGCCCCCGGCGAGGCAGCCCACCGCGGGCCGCTCCTCGCCGGAACCGGGACGGGTGAGGACGCCCCCGAGGGGGTCGCCCCCCGCCGTACCGCCCCGGCCGGCAGCGGCGTCGGTGGGACGGGGGCTCCGGTGGTCCCGGGGCCGGGGGACGACGGGCGGGCGGGCTCGGGCGGCCGGGGACGGGCGGCCGGCCGGCGGTGGTTCGCCGGGGATCCGCGGACCGGCGGCGAGCAGCGGCTCGCGCTGCTCGTGCTGGCGGCACTGCTCGCGCTGCTCGTCGCCGACCTGTCGGGGATGAGCAAGGCGGAGACCGAGCGGATCTGGCTGCCGTTCGCGGTCTGGCTGCCCGCCGCGGGCGCCTTCCTGACGGGTCCCCGCGGCTGGCTGGCCGCGCAGGCCGCCCTCGCGCTGCTCGTCAACCACCTGCTGCTGACGGGTTGGTGACCGGCGCCGGCCGGCGGACGGCGAAGATCGTCGTGTCGTCCTCCAGGCGGCCGCCGCTGTGCCGCAGCGTGCCGTCGCGGACCAGCCGGACGAGCCGCCGGGGCTCGGCGGTGCGCGGGTCGGCGGCCACGGCGGCGGCGACCTCGTCCCGCAGCGGGAAGAAGACCCCCGCGCCGTCACGCGCCTCCGTCACCCCGTCGGTGACCAGCAGCAGCGTCTCGCCCGGAGCCAGCGGCACCCGCAGCACCGGCGGCAGGCCCTCCCCCAACTCGCCCAGCCCGATGGGCAGTCCGTCACCCGGTGGCAGGGAGCGCACCCCGCCGGGGGAGACCACCAGCGGCGGGTCGTGGCCGAAGTTGACGACCTCCACCTCCTGCGGCGCGGCCTCGGTGAAGCCGACCAGGACGGCGGTGGCGAAGCGGTCTCCGTCGGCCTGGCCGACCGCGTCGCAGTAGCGGACGTGCCGCAGCATCCGTACTTCCAGGCGCGCGGCGACGGTGCCGAGGGCGGGTTCGTGGTACGCCGCCTCACGGAACGTGCCGAGCAGCGCGGACGCCGTCTCCACCGCGCCGAGGCCCTTGCCCTGCACGTCCCCGAGCAGGACCCGGGTGCCCGAGGGGCCCGGCTGGATGTCGTAGAAGTCGCCGCCGACGCGGGCCTCGGCGTCCGCCGACAGGTAGACCGCCGCGTGCTCCAGGCCGCCGAAGCCCGGCGGCAGCGGACGCAGCACCGTGCGCCGGGTGGTCTCCGCGATGTCCCGCATGTGCACCATGCGCCGCTCGCCGCGCACCCGCACCGCGCAGGCCAGCGTGGCCAGCACCCCGCCCGCGGCGACGAGGATGAAGTCCGGCAGCCCGGTCTGGTACTGGTGCGGCCAGGACGTGTCGACGACGACGTAGGTGGCCACCGCGAGCAGGGCGAAGACCGCGGTGCCCCACACCCCGCAGATCGCCGCGGCGATGCCGGGGACCAGCACGATCCAGGAGATGATCCGGAACTCGCCGGAGGTGTTCCAGTCGAGCACCCCGATGCCGAGGAGCAGCAGCAGCGGCGGGACCCAGGCGACGCTGCGGCCGTGGATCCGCAGGAGGCGCTGCCGGGCGGCCGGGTCCGGCTCGCGGCCGGCCCGGGGCAGCCGGTCGAGCACGGTACGGCGGTCCGGCGCCGGATCCTGCCACCCGCCGGGCTCCCCCGTACCGCCCCGGCCGCTCACCCTGTCGCACCCGCCTCGTCAGTACGCGACCGAGATCCGGCTACGGGGGTGCGCGTGCCGCTCCAGTTCGTCGACGAAGGCGAGTGCGTAGTCCTCGGCGCTGATCCGGCTGTTGCCGTGCGCGTCGGTGAGCAGTTCGTCGCCGCCGACGCGGTAGTGGCCGGTGCGCGCGCCGGGCGCGATGTCGGCGGCCGGGGAGACACAGGTCCAGTCGAGGTCGTCGACGGTGCGGTAGAAGGCGAGCGCGTCACGGTGGGCGAGGGCCTCGGGGCGGGCGGCGTCGGGGAAGCCGGGCCGGTCCAGGAGAGCCTGGCCGGGGACGACCTCCAGGCTGCCGGAACCTCCGACGACCACCAGTCGCTCGACCCCGGCCTCGCGGGTGCCCCGCACCAGGGACTCGTTGATGGCGAGGAAGGGCCCGCGCGGGTCCGAGCCGTCCCGCGGGGGCACGCACGCCGAGGCCACCGCGTCGGCGCCCGCGGCCAGGGCGGCGACCTTCGCCGGGTCGGCCGCGTCGGCGGCGGTGGCCGTCACCCCGGGGATCGGGGACTGCCCGGACCGGCTCACGGCCGTGACGTGGTGGCCGCGCGCCGACGCCTCCGTCGCGATGCGGCTGCCGACCATGCCTGTCGCGCCGAAGAGTACGAGCTTCATGAGGCTCAGCGAAACACGGTGCCGCAAGGGCCGCATCCCGACTTGCCAGGCCCCTGTGCGAGGTGTGCCCTGGAAGTCGGGGGCGAGGAAAGAGAGGAGTGTTCCCATGGCTCAAGCGGCACCCGCGTCAGGAACACCACGCACGCCGGGAAGCACCCGACGGACTCCCGGCGGTACCCGCACGTCCGGCCGGCCGGACATCTTCGGGGCGGGCGCCCACCTGGTCGTGGTCCCCGTCGTGCTCGGTCTGGTCTACGGGTTCTGGGCCGCGCAGATCAGGCGCGACGCCGGTGCCGTCACCGGCTGGAACGTGCTCTTCGGTTTCGTGTGCGCGATCGCGTTCATGGCGGCCTGGACCGCCATCCGCATCCTGGCGCCCCGGTTGCGGCGGGAGCTGCACGCGCTGTCGTGGGCCGCGTTCGCCGGCATCGCGCTGGGTTTCCTGCACAGCCAGTCCCACTCCACCGTTCTCTGGTCGGTGTTGATGGCCCTGGCGGTCGCGGCGGGCGTCTACGTCGCGCTGTTCTACCGCTACTACACGCACGAGGACGCGGAGGGCCGCCCCGATCCGCGCTGACTGCCGACGCTCCGGGAAGGAGCGTGAGCGGCAGGCCCCGGCGTGTGTGCCGGGGCCTGCCGGTCGTGCGGGGTGGTGCGTCCCGCGCACTCGGCGCCGGTCAGCTGCCTCCCGTGCTCCATTCGAAGGAGCCGGACGAGGAGACCGTGACGCTCCAGCTCCAGGAGCCCGAGGCGCTGAAGCTCCAGTAGCCGGAGCCCGAGGCGTGCCTGTCGTCCGAGGGGTCGGCCGCGGGGTCGCAGTTCCACGACGTGTCGTGGGAGCGGTCCTTCCAGCCGGGGCAGGGGTCGGAGCAACTCGGCACTCCCCGGTCGCCGATGTCGACGAAGGCGGCGCTCGCCCAGGCCCGGGCTCCCGCGAGCCAGAACCAGTACGGGTTGCCGAGGACGGTCTGTCCCTTCACCGCGCACTGCACGCGGTCCTCGCTCCCGGGCGGGAGCTTGCCGACGAGGGCCGAGGAACTGGTGGGCAGCTGTCTGAGGTTCATGTCGCCGCTCGAGACGACGGTGCCCCACACGGGACCGTCCGAGCCGCTTCTGTGCGATGCCGACTGGGTCGACGGGACCGCCGCCGCTGAGGTGCCCGCCACCGCGACGGTGAGGACACCGCCGGTGAACAGGGCCACGGCACAGGTCCGCAGGGCCGGGGTGGTGCGCATGATCGGCCTCCTTTCCCCAGAACCAGGTAACACCCGTTCGGGGGAGCCCTCCACCGGAGCCCGGAATCACGGGGTTTTCGCGGGTGCTCCGGCGCGGAAGGGCCCCGCCTCCCCCGAAGGGCTTGTCATATGCACCCATATGACCCCAAACCACTCGCACGAGCGGCCCCCGGGGACTGTCCTGACGGGGTGTCCCAACGTGTCCGGAGCGCCCTGTCGGCCGTGCTGATCACCCTCGCCTGCCTGCTCGCACCGGCCGGTGCCCTCGCGTCGTGGGCGATGTACGAGATCGGCGACAGCGGCCGCTACGAGGCCACGACGGCACGGCTCGCGGCCGATCCGGCGATCCGCGACGCGATCGCCTCGGCCACCACGGACGGCATCATGCGCGAGATCGAGGTGGCGCCGCGGCTGCGCCGCCCCGTGCGCTCCTTCGTGCACGCGGCCGTGCGGTCCTTCACGCAGACGCCCGCCTTCCACGTGGCGTGGGACACCGCCAACCAGGCCGCGTACGACGCCGTCATGCGGGCCCTGCGCGACGACGGCGAACGGACCGTCACGCTCGACGTCGGACCCGTCGCCGCCCAGGTCAGGCGTCAACTCATCGACGACCACGTGCCGTTCGCGCACCGCATCCCGGTCGCGCACACCGAGCTCACCGTGCTGCGGGCCGCCGACCTGGGCCGGTTGAGGAAGGGGTTCCACGTGCTGGAGATCGCCGGTTTCTGGCTCCCGGCCGCGACCGTCACGCTCGCGGTGTCGGGGGTGCTGGTAGCGGTGTGCCGGCGGCGGGCGGTGGTGGCCACCGGGCTCGGCACGGCGGTCGGGGCGGCGCTGCTCGGCGTCGCCATCACCGTGGGGCGCCGGATGACCCTGTCGGGGCTGCCCTCCGACGTGTCCCACGCGGCGGTGGGCGCCGTCTACGACACCCTCACGAGCACCCTGCGCACGGTCTCCTGGGTGCTGTTGGGGCTGGGCATCGTACTGACGGCGGGCGCGCTGCTCACGGAGCGGATCGCGCGACGCCGGCGAGGGTCCGCAGGGCCCGTGCCAGTTCCGGCGGAGCCACCGACGCAAGTCCGAGCCTGACCGCGTCCGCGGCCGTGGCGACCTGCGGGACGGCCGTCCGCCCGTCGGGCGGCCCGGACCGGCCGGCCCCGGTGACATGGAAGGACGGCCCCGGTGTGACGGCGATGCCGTGGCGTGCGGCCGCCGCCGTGAAGGTGTCCGCGCGCCAGGGCGCCGGAAGCTGCCACCAGACGTAGTACGCCCGCGGATCCGACCGCACGGTGAAGCCGTCGAGGTGCCGGGCGACCAGCCGCTGCCGCCGTGCCGCGTCCGCGCGGCGGTCGGCCACCAGCCGGTCCACCGTGCCGTCGCCCGCCCACCGCACGGCGGCCTCCAGCGCGAACCGTCCCGCCGTCCAGCCGCCCGAGCGCAGCGCCTGCGCCACCGTCTCCTGCCGCCCTTCGGGCACGACGAGGAACCCGGCCGTGAGCCCGGGCGCGACCCGCTTGGAGAGTCCGTCGACGACATGGGTGCGCTCCGGGGCGTACGCGGCGAGCGGCTCGTCCCCCTGGTGGAGGAAGGACCAGATGCGGTCCTCGACCACCGGCAGGCCCAACTGCCTGACCGTGGCCCCGATTTCGGCGCGCCGCCTGGGCCCCATGGTCAGCGAGGTCGGGTTGTGCAGGGTCGGCTGGACGTAGAGGGCGGAGAGCGGAGCGGTGCGGTGGGCGGCGGCCAGTGCGTCCGGACGCAGCCCCTCGGCGTCCATGGCCAGCGGCACCAGCACCAGGCCCAGCCGGGCGGCGATCTCCTTGACCAGCGGATACGTCAGGGATTCGACGCCGACGCGACCGCCCGGGCGCACCAGGGAGGCCAGAGCCCCGGCGACCGCCTGCCGGGCGTTGCCGGCGAAGAGGAGACGGGCGGGCGCGGGGCGCCAGTTCCGGGTGGCGAGGAGGGCGGCGGCGGCCTCGCGGGCCGCCGCCGTACCGGCCGCGGGCGCCGGGCGCAGGGACTCCGCCAGCACGTCGGGGTGCAGCAGCGGCGCGAGGCCCGCCGCCAGCAGCTCCGACTGGCCGGGGGTGGACGGGTAGTTGAGCTCCAGGTTGACCGGTGCGGCGGTCGCGGGCTCGGCCAGCGCGCGGCCCGAGGGCGTGGGCGCCGCCCGCACGAACGTGCCGCGCCCGACCTCGCCGACCACGAGACCGCGTCGCACGAGTTCGCCGTACACCCGCCCCGCTGTCGACGCGGCGATCCGGCGCCGGCGCGCGAAGGCCCGCTGGGTGGGCAGCCGTTCACCGGGCCGGAGCCGACCGGCGGCGATGTCCTCCGCGATCAGGTCCGCGATCCTCCGGTAGTCCCCCATGGCACGCACCTTCCCGCATTGCACCGAGAGCAAAGATCTTATTGCACCGAGGAGTTGGGGAACCCTAAGGTCGGACCCATGGCACCCTTCCTCGCATACGAGGACAAAGGCACCGATCCCTCCCGGCCGCCCCTTGTCCTGGTCCACGGCCACCCCTTCGACCGCACGATGTGGAATCCGCAACTCGACGCGTTCTCACCGGCCCGCCGGGTGATCGCCCCGGACCTGCGCGGCTACGGTGCCTCCCCGGTCGTCCCCGGGATCACCCCGCTCGGCGTCTTCGCCGACGACATCGCGAGCCTGCTGGACGAGCTGGGCGTCGACGACTTCGTCCTCGGCGGGCTCTCCATGGGCGGCCAGATCGTCATGGAGTGCTACCGGCGCTTTCCCGGGCGCATCCGGGGGCTGGTCCTCGCCGACACCTTCCCGGCGGCGGAGACAGCGGAGGGCAGGAAGGCGCGCAACGACATGGCCGACCGCCTCCTGAGCGAGGGAATGCGCGGGTACGCCGACGAGGTTCTGCACAGGATGGTCGCGCCGTACGCGGACCCCGAGGTCGCGGCCCACGTCCACCGGATGATGACGGCGACCCGGCCCGAGGGTGCGGCGGCCGCCCTGCGCGGCCGGGCGGAGCGCCCCGACTACCGGGAGCTGCTGACCCGCGTCACCGTCCCGGCCCTCGTCGTGGTCGGCGCCGACGACACCTACACCCCGGTCGCGGACGCCGAGGCGATGCACGCCGCGCTCCCCGACTCCACGCTCCGCGTCGTGCGGGGGGCGGCCCACCTGCCCAACCTCGAACGCCCTGCGGAGTTCGACGAGGCACTGGCCGCCTTCCTGGCCCGGCTGGACGGCTGAACCCGGCTCCGTCCCGGTTCACCCGTTCGGCCCATCCGCCGTGCGCGGGGAGCACCCCGGGACCAAGCTGCGAGGAAGCTGCCCAGAGGAGGCCCACCATGACCCAGCACACCGCGTCACCGCCCCCGGCCGCCCAGCCGAGGAACTCGTCGTGGGCGGAGGGCGGCACCGTCTTCGCCGGCATCCTGATGATGGTCGGCGGCGTCCTCGGCATCCTCAACGGCATCGCCGGGATCGCCACGGACGACGTCTACCAGGTCATCGGCTCCTACGTGTACGAGTTCAGCCTCACCACGTGGGGCTGGATCCACCTCGTCGTCGGGATCCTCGTCCTGGTCACCGGCTGGGGCGTCCTCAAGGGCATGGCCTGGGCCCGTGTCGTCGGCATCGCGCTGGCCGCCCTGTACATGATCGAGTACTTCATGTTCCTGCCGTACGCGCCCGTCTGGTCGCTCATCGCCATCGCCATCGCCATCGCCGCGTTCGTCATCTGGTCCCTCGCGACGGGCGACCGCACCACGCGCACCCCCTGACGCCGCACGGGGTCCGTGCGGCACGTCCTCGGGAGGGCATCCGGGAACGTCACGCGCGGGGAGGCGGGCGGCCGGACCGGGAGAACGCGGCGGTACGGACCGCCCGTGCAGGGGCGGTCCGTACCGGTGGGGGGTGACTGGCCCGCGGGACCTCCCGGGACCGGCCCGGCCGCATCCGCCGGACGGGCCCCGGGTCCTGCCCGGCCAGGCTCTAGCGGGCTTCGGCCTTGCTCAGCGCCTTGTCCAGCGCCTTCGCGAAGCCGTTCGCCCACAGCTGGTTGACACGGGAGCGCTCCGCCGAGTTCGGGTAGGCGTTGGTGCACGAGGTGCCGGGGCCGCCGCCCGACATCAGCTCGCTGCACGGACCCGAGTAGTGGTCCGGGAGGCCGAGCACGTGCCCGGTCTCGTGGGCCGTCACCCGGGTGGAGTTGTACTGCCGGTTCTGCGCGTAGTCGAGGAAGATGTAGCCGCTGCCGTGACCGTCCGTCGAGGCGTACGAGCCGCGCGAGTCGTTGCCCTCGTAGTACCGGAAGTCGGCGTTCGAACCCGACTGGAGCTTCACGTTCGAGACGGAGCTGTTCCATATCGAGGCGCTGCGGGCTATCTGCGTGGCGAACGTGGGGGCGCTGGACGCGTTGTAGACCACGGTGACCGACGCGGCGCGCGGGTTGGCCGCGCGCTTCTCCGCCACGGACTTGATGACCGCTTCGAAGAAGGCCTGGTTCGCCTTCGCCTCCGCGGCCGAGCCGGTGTACCCGGCGTACGGGGCGGGAGCGGGCGCCGCCGCGGCCGGGACCGCGCCGAGGCCGGCGGCGGTGACACCGAGGCCGACGGCGGCCGCGAGCAGGGGGCGGGACAGGTGCAGGGAGACTCTCATGCGATGACTCCTCGGGTGGGGGGTGGAGGTCGTCATCGGTGAGTCTCAGTGCCTGTGCGCCGCCTGTGATGATGGCAATGGGCGATAGGACGCGGCTATCGGTGCCTCTCCGGCCGTCCCTTCCGCCCGTCCAACTCGCCGGATTTGCTTGCGGTTTGTACATCTGGTGCGATGCCTGGTTCCGCTTTAGGCTCCCGGGACATGGACCTCGAGGTGAGGCATCTGAGGGCGCTGTGCGCCATAGCCGACACCGGCAGCCTGCACCGCGCCGCGCGCCAGCTCGGCGTGGCACAGCCCTCGTTGAGCACCCAGTTGCGCCGGATCGAACAGGAGCTGGGCGGGGCCCTGTTCACCCGCGAGACCACCGGCTGCCGGCCGACCCCGCTCGGCCGTCTCGTCCTGCTGCGCGCCCGCCCGCTGGTGGCCGAGATGCGCTCCCTGGTCGCCGAGGCGCGGGCCGCCACCGCGGACGGTCCCCAGCTCCGCGTCGGCTCCACCGCCAGCCGTGCCCTCGCGGGCTGGCTGCGCCGGCTGCGCGGACACCGCCAGGAGCCGATCCTGCACATGAACGTCTCGCCGAACGCCCTGCTCCGCATGGTCGCCGACGGCCAGCTCGACATCGCCTTCGTGCACGAGGTCGAGGGGTCCCCGCTGCGTGTCCCGGAAGGACTCCGCGTCCGCGTCCTCATCGAACGCGAGCCGCAGTTCGTCTCGTTGCCCGCCGACCACCCGGCGGCGGCCCGGCCGCTGGTGCGCCTCGCCGACCTGGCCGGCGACCGCTGGATGGTCGATCCGACCGTGGACGGCGAGTGGGATGCCGTCCACCGGATGCTGCGCGCGGCCGGCCTCAGCCCCCGCGTCCTGCACGGCGACTACCACACCGCCGCGGCCCTGGTCGCGACCGGCGAGGTCGTCACGGTCTGCCAGCCCACCTCGCCGTCCCGGCCCGAGGCCGCCGTACGCCGGATCGAGGGCGACCCGCTCGGCGTACGGCTGCTGCTCGCCGCCCGTACGGACGCGGCGCTCGACGCGGTCTATCCGGCCCTCGCGGAGGCGTACTGGGAGACGGCACTGCTGGCACCGGCGTACCGGGAGTGGCTGGAACGCGAGCGGGACGAGCACCGGGCCTTCGCGCACACGCGCTGAGAGCCGGCCACGGCGGGCGGGCGGACCCCGCCCCCTCCCGGGCCCGCGCGACCGCCTCCCCGGGCGGTCTCTCAGACGCCGATGTCGCGGCCGTCGGCGCGCCACACCGCGACCACGGCGGGGCGGACGATCCTGCCCGGGCCGTCCGGCCAGGCACTGGCCGGCTTCTCCACGGATGCCCCGTCGACCTCTCCCGGGTGCTGGACGGCGACGAGCACCCGCCGGTCCTGGACCAGCGGCCCGCAGGTCTCGGCGCCGGTGGGCACGGTCAGGAACTGCTTGAGCTCACCTCGCCGGTCGCCGCGCGTCGCGACGCCGAACAGGCCGTCGTGCGAGCCGAGCTGGTTGCCGTCCGTGGAGATCCAGAGGTTGCCGTGCGGGTCGAACGCCACGTTGTCGGGGCAAGAGATCGGGCTGACCCGCTCCTTCGGGAAGCCCGCGAAGTAGGTGGCCGGATCGGTCGGGTCGCCCGCGACGAGGAACAACGACCAGGCGAAGCCGGTGCTGTCGGCCCGGCCCCGGCGCTCCGTGAGCTCCAGGATGTGCCCGTGCTTGTTGGCGTTGCGCGGGTTGGCCTCGTCGGCCGCCGCGTATCCGCTCTTGCCGCGGTTGCTGTTGTTCGTCAGCGCCACGTACACCTTGCCGGTGTGCGGGGAGGGCTGGATGTCCTCCGGCCGGTCCATCTTGGTCGCGCCCACCTTGTCGCCGGCCAGCCGCGTGAAGACGAAGACCTCCTCCGCCGTCATGCCCTCGACGTGCGAGACGGCGCCGCCGGCGGTCGCCGTGGCCAGCGGGATCCACGTACCGCTGCCGTCGAACTCGCCGTCGGACGGCAGCGTGCCGGTGCCGTCGACGTCGGCGGCCGGCGAGTCCCCGGTCAGCCGGGCGACGTACAGCGTGCCCTCGTCGAGGAGGGACAGGTTGTGCTCGCGGACGGCCCTGCCGCCGCCCTTCCTCATCCGCTTGCTGCCGACGAACTTGTAGAAGTAGTCGAAGCGCTCGTCGTCGCCCGTGTAGACGACCGGGCGGCCGTCGTCGGTCAGGCGGACCGTGGCGGCCTCGTGCTTGAAGCGGCCGAGCGCGGTGTGCTTGCGCGGCGTGGAGGAGGGGTCGTACGGGTCGAACTCGACGACGTAGCCGAAACGGTGCACCTCGTTCGGCTCCTGGGCGATGTCGAACCGCTTGTCGAAGCGCTCCCACTTGCGCTCGGTGACCCCGGTACCGATGCCGTACCGCTTGTCGGTGTCCCGGCCGCCGTGCGCGAAGTACTGGTTGAAGTTCTCCTCGCCGTGCAGCGTGGTGCCCCAGGGAGTGGTCCCGCCGGAGCAGTTGTTCAGGGTGCCGAGGACCTTGCGCCCGGTCGGGTCGGCAGACGTCCGCAGCAGAGCGGAGCCCGCGGCGGGGCCGGTGAGCCGGAACTCGGTGGTGGCGGTGACCCGGCGGTTGAGGTGGTGACGGGTGACGGCGGTGAGGCGGCCGGTCCGCCGGTCCTCCTCGACCACGACCGCGGACAGGCCGTGGGCCGCCCAGGCGACCTCGACCTGCTCGCGCGTGGGGTTCTCGGGGTCGTACCCCCGGAACATCAGCACCTCGTCCGTGTACTCGTGGTTGGCGACGAGCAACTGCCGGCCGTGCTCGCCGCGCAGCGGCAGCAGCGCGAGGAAGTCGTTGTTGTACCCGAACTGACCGGCCTGGGTGGCGGCCGTCTGGTGCTCCGGGTCGAAGGCGGGAGCGCCCCGCAGGATCGGCTCGCCCCAGCGGATCACGACGTTCTGCCGGTACCCGTCGGGTATGACCACGGCGTCGGTGGTGTTGGGGGCGACGGGCGCGAAGCGCAGACCGCGTGCGGCCTTGCCCCGGTCGGCCGCGGCGGCCGGGTCGACTGCGGCGGCCGGGGTGGCCGCCGCGGCCTGCGGGGCTCCCGGACCGGCGACGGCCGTGCCCACCGCCGTGCCGACCGTCACGACGGCCGCCGCCCGCATCACCGACCGGCGGCTGAGCGCACCGGCGATGACGTCCCCGACGTAGACGTTCGTGCTGGTGTTGGGCACCTCGTGGAAGCAGGCGTCGCCGCAGCGGAACCGGCAGGTCAGGGCGGACCGGCCGCCGGGATGCGAGCCGGACGATCCGATCAACGGCAGCAGCTTGCGCACTTTGCTCTCCCCATGCGTTCCCTTGGTGTCGCCGTGACGCTAGGGGCCCGTCGGAGCGCACGAGCGGACTCGGGGTGAAGCGGGAGTGAACCCCTGCTGACCACGCGGGTGTTGGGGAACGGGGCGCGCGGCGGCCGGCGACGGCGCCCGCGACCACCGGACCCGGGCGGCGCGGTCCGGCGGGGCGCGCTGCGGGCCGGGTGCCGGACACCCCTTGTCCGCACTGCCTACCCCGGCCAAGATCACCGACTTCGGCCGCTAACCTTACGTGTCCGTCCTGGCCAGGGATTGACGGGAACAACTCACGCGAAGGGTTGCGCACATGGGCATTCTCACTCTCCTGCGGAATGCGTTCGGCCGCTCACGCAAGGGTCGTGACGCCGACGCGGAGACCTCGCGGGAGGCAACGGCCCCGACGGTTCCGGCACCGGCGACCGAGCCGGACGCGACCGCACCCTCCGTGGAGGTGCCCGCTCCCTCCACCGAGCCCGCCCCCTCCGCGACGGTGCCCGGTCCCTCGACCGAGCCCGAGCCGTCCGTGGTGGACGAGCTGGTCTCGGCCGCGTTCGACAACGTCACGGTCCCGAAGCCGCGCCCGGACGGGCAGACCTCGCAGTCCGACGAAACCCCCGAGCCGAAGCCGACGGCCGAAAGCACCACGCCGAAGCCGGCGGAAGCCGATTCCGGGCCCGCCCCCAAGGCGGCCCCGGAGCCGAAGACGGCAGAGCCCGAGCCCGAGCCGAAGGCGGCGACCGAGGCCCCCGCCAAGCCCAAGGCGGCAGAGCCCGAGCCCGAGCCGAAGGCGACGGAAACCAAGGCAGCGGAAGCCAAGCCCGAGGCCGAGCCTGCCCCCAAGGCCGAGGAGCCCAAGGCCAAGCCCAGGACGAGAGCAGCGTCCAGGCCGAAGGCTGCGGCCAAGGCCGACAACGAGCCGAAGGCCGAGGCGGAGCCCGCAGCTGAGGCCGAGCCCAAGGCCGCGAAGCCGAAGCCCGCGGCCAAGGCCGATGCGGAGCCGAAGGCTGCCGCCAAGACGGCGGAAACCAAGACGGAGTCCGTAGCCAAGGCGCCCCCGAAGACGGCCAGGACGGCGGAAGCCAAGACCGAGGCAGAGCCGAAGGCTGCGGCCAAGGCGGCCCCGAAGGCGGCCGAGGCGGAGCCGAAGGCCGAGCCCGTCGCCGCGAAGGTGGACGAGCCGGCAGCCGCCGACGGCGAGAAGGCCCCACAAGGGCCACCCGCAGCCGACGACGAGACCCGCACGGGTGGTGCGGGCGGGAACACCAAGGCCGAAGGCGAAGCCGAGGCCGCACCCAAGCCGAAGACCGAGCCCAAGCCCAAGGCCGAGGCGAAGCCGAAGGCGACGCCGAAGA
>NZ_JBVHPY010000007.1:310462-314256 GCF_055567695.1 Streptomyces sp. NPDC026417 | reverse complement strand
AAGACCGAGGCCGAGGCGAAGCCGAAAGCGACGCCGAAGACCGAGGCCGAGGCGAAGCCGAAAGCGACGCCGAAGACCGAGGCCGAGGCGAAGCCGAAAGCGACGCCGAAGACCGAGGCCGAGGCGAAGCCGAAGGCGACGCCGAAGACCGCCCCGGCCCCCACCCAGACCGCGGACCCCACCCCCGCCCTCCCCCTCACCCGCGTGAAGTCGAAGGCCCCGAGCCTGGTCACCGCGTACAAGGAAGCCGGCACGGCCCTCGAGAAGAGGGACCTCACCGGCACCCGTGCCAAGGTCTACCTCGTCCTCGACCGCTCCGGCTCCATGCGCCCGTACTACAAGGACGGCTCCGCCCAGGCCCTGGGCGAGCAGGTCCTCGCCCTCGCCGCCCACCTCGACGAGGACGCCGCGGTCCACGTCGTCTTCTTCTCCACGGAGCTGGACGGCACCGGCGACCTGACCCTCCCCGCGCACGAGGGCAGGATCGACGAGCTGCACGCGGGCCTCGGACACATGGGCCGCACCAGCTACCACGCCGCGATCGAGGAGATCGTGACGCACTACGAGAAGTCGGGCACGAAGGACCCGGCGCTGGTCGTCTTCCAGACGGACGGCGCCCCCGACGCCAAGGGCCCCGCCAACCAGGCCCTCGCGGACGCCGCGAAGCTGCCCCTCTTCTTCTCGTTCGTCGCGTTCGGCGAGCACGAGGCGAAGGGCTTCGACTACCTCCGCAAGCTGAAGGCGGACAACGCCGCCTTCTTCCACGCGGGCCCGGCCCCGCGCGAGCTGACGGACGCCGAGGTCTACGAGGGCGTCCTCGCGAACTGGCGCCCGTAACCCTCGCGGCCCCCTGCGGCCCCGCTCCCCGGCCGCCCGCTTCCCACCCCGTAAAACGGGAAGCGGGCGGCCCGGCCGTGTCGGCTACGATTTCAAGGTTCGTACGACGGCCCGGCGGTGCAGCCGGAATCGACATCCGTCACCGCACGTAGCGACTTGGGAGCAGCCCGCGATGGCTCGACACCTCATCACCAGCGCCCTTCCGTACATCAACGGGATCAAGCACCTGGGCAACATGGTGGGGTCCATGCTCCCGGCGGACGTGTACTCCCGGTACCTCCGCCAGCGCGGCCACGACGTCCTCTACATCTGCGCGACGGACGAGCACGGCACCCCGGCCGAGCTGGCCGCCAAGGAGCAGGGCCTGCCGGTCGACGAGTTCTGCGCCCAGGCGCACGACGCGCAGAAGGCGGTCTACGACGGCTTCGCGCTGGCCTTCGACCACTTCGGCCGCAGCTCCTCCCCGCAGAACGCGGAGCTGACGCAGCACTTCGCCCGCCGCCTGTACGAGAACGGGTTCATCGAGGAGCGCGCGATCCGCCAGGTGTACTCGCCGGCGGACGGCCGCTTCCTGCCGGACCGCTACGTCGAGGGCACCTGCCCGCACTGCGGTTACGACAAGGCCCGCGGCGACCAGTGCGAGAACTGCACGCGCGTCCTGGACCCGACCGACCTGATCAACCCCCGCTCGGCGATCTCCGGTTCGACGGACCTGGAGGTCCGGGAGACCAAGCACCTCTTCCTGCTCCAGTCGAAGCTCCAGCACGAGGTGGAGGCCTGGATCGACGGGGCCTCCGAGGACTGGCCGCAGCTGGCCTCCTCCATCGCCCGCAAGTGGCTGACCGAGGGCCTGCACGACCGCGCGATCACCCGCGACCTGGACTGGGGCGTCCCGGTCCCGGCCGACACGTGGCCGGAGCTGGCCGCCGAGGGCAAGGTCTTCTACGTCTGGTTCGACGCCCCGATCGAGTACATCGGCGCGACGAAGGAGTGGGCGGACGCCGCTCCCGAGGAGAACCGCGACTGGAAGTCCTGGTGGTACGAGCCGGACGGCGCGGCCGACGTCCGCTACACGGAGTTCATGGCCAAGGACAACGTCCCCTTCCACACGGTGATGTTCCCGGCCACCGAGCTGGGCGTGCGCGAGCCGTGGAAGAAGGTCGACTACGTCAAGGCCTTCAACTGGCTGACGTACTACGGCGGGAAGTTCTCCACGTCGCAGAAGCGCGGTGTCTTCACGGACCACGCCCTGGAGATCCTCCCGGCGGACTACTGGCGCTACTTCCTCATCGCCAACGCCCCCGAGTCGGACGACTCGTCCTTCACCTGGGAGCACTTCACGGCCACGGTGAACAAGGACCTGGCCGACACCCTCGGCAACTTCGTCAACCGCGTGCTGTCCTTCTCCCGCAAGCGCTTCGGTGACGAGGTCCCGGCGGGCGCGGCGGCCGGTGAGGCCGAGGCGAAGCTGGGCGAGGAGATCGCGCGGCTGCTCGCCGAGTACGAGGAGCAGATGGAGTCGCTCCAGTTCCGCAAGGCCGCCGCCGCGCTGCGCGCGCTGTGGTCGGCGGGCAACTCCTACCTGGAGGAGAAGGCCCCCTGGCTGGAGATCAAGACCGACCAGGAGGGTGCGGCGCTGACGCTGCGCACGGCGATGAACCTGATCCACCTCTACTCGGTGGTCTCGGAACCCTTCATCCCCGCGTCGGCCTCGGCGATGCGCTCCGCGTTCTCCCTGCCCGACGACACGGCGACCTGGGTGTCCGCGGACGAGGCCAGGGCCCTCACCTCGGTCCCGGCCGGCACCCCCTTCACGGTCCCCCCGGTCCTCTTCGCCAAGCTCACGGACGAGGACCTGGAGACGTACAAGGAGCGCTTCGGCGGCGCCCCGGAGTAGCACCCGCCGGCATCCGGGGAAGGGGGAGGGAACGTCGTCGTCGTACGGCGTTCCCTCCCCCTTCCCCTTCGGCCTGCACGGCCGCGCATCTGTCGGCAGGCACGTGATCCGTACAACCAACCGCCCCCGCCATGGGTCTCCTACGCGCCCGGACCAGGATCCGGCTCATCATTCGTGGAGAAACATGCGCATTCGTACCGCCGTGGGCGCCGCCGCCGGCACTCTGGCACTGCTCTCGTTCGCGTCGCCCGCCGCCCAGGCGGACACGAGCAAGGGCGACACCGTCTTCACCGCGCTGAGCTTCAGCAGGACGACGGTCGACGTGGGGGTCAGCGCGGCGCAGAAGGTGACGGTCACCGCCACCGCCAAGGACGGCTCCGGGATCAAGGACATCTACGGCGCCAAGCTGGTCAGCCCCGACGACCGGATCGTCCACGCCGGCACCGCCGACTGCACCCGGCCCTCGTCGACGACCAGGAAGTGCGTCTTCCAGTTCACCCTGGAGGCCGACCGCACGGACTACTACGACCTCAAGAACAGCTCCGCCGGCACGTGGCACTTCACCGCGGAGGCCGCCGCCAACGACGGCGACTTCTACGACCTCGAGGACAGCGCGCCGGTCAAGGTGAAGCGGTACGCCAAGCTGGCGAACACCCAGGCCTCGCCCGAGCCGGTCACCCGGGGCGGCACGCTCACCGTCACCGGTCAGTTGACCCGGGCCAACTGGGACACCAACGCCTACGCCGGCTACAGCGGCCAGTCGGTGGCGCTGCAGTTCAAGAAGTCCGGTTCCTCGACGTACACGACCGTGAAGTCCGCGACGACGGACAGCAGCGGCAAGCTCCGGACGACGGTCACCGCGAACTCCGCCGGGACCTGGCGCTGGAAGTTCGCCGGCACCGGCACGACGAGCAGCGTGACCGCCTACGGCGACGGTGTCGCCCTGAAGTAGGACCCTGCTGCGGGGGGGGGGGGGGGGGGGGGGGGGGGGGGGGGGGGGGGGGGGGGGGGGGGAGGAGGGGGGGGGGGGAGGGGAACAACGATCATTACCGCCCCCCGC
>NZ_JBVHPY010000007.1:136348-310452 GCF_055567695.1 Streptomyces sp. NPDC026417 | reverse complement strand
CCTGCCCACCCCCCCCCCCCCCCACCCCGCCCCCCCCCCCCCCCCCCCCCCCCCCCCCCCCCCCCCCCCCCCCCCCCCCCCCCCCCCCCCCCCCCCCCCCCCCCCCCCCCCCCGCAGAACCTACCCCGGCGGTGACATGTCCCCGCCCACCCGTATGGTTTCGCCATGGCAGTCCCCCAGGTCATCCCGATCGCCTACGAGCCCAAGCACCGCACCGAGACCATCGGCCGGTTCGCGGACGGCCAGTTCCTGGCGTCGATCACATACGCCTTCCCCGAAGGGTTCCGTCCCGACGACGGCTGGGAAGAGCACAAACGCCTCTACGTGGCCCTCCACACCTTCGACGCCGAGGGCCGCTACCGCGACTCGGAGGTCTGGTGCGCCGGCACCTGGGCCGAGCAGCAGCGCGCACCGCACGGGGAGCACTCGGTGCTCGCGCGGGCACGGGCCCACCTGGCGAAGCTGCTGCGCAGCCTGCCCCGCCGCGCCTACACGGACATCGCGATCCGGCCCTTCCAACTGACCGTCGACGGTGTGCTGTTCGGACTGGTCGCCGGTGAGGACGCCGAGGAGTCCTGGGCCGAGCTCTACCCGGACCGCCTCGGCTTCGGCGCCCCGTGGGACGGCCGGTACGACACCTGAGGCCGTACGCCCGGAGCCCCGCCGCGCTCCGGGCGCCCGCCCTCCCGTCAGCCGGCCGACGCCGAGGCGCCCGGCGGGGTGTCCGTGCTGTCGTGGGTCTCGTCCGGGGCGACGCCCATGGTCGAAGTGGCTCGGAACGGGCCTCGGTTCCGAGCCACTGCGCACGCGTCGGCGGCTACTTCGGCTGCGGCTTGCGCACGGAGATGTGCAGCTCCCGCAGTCGGGACTCCTCCAGCTCCGTCGGCGCGCCCATCATCAGGTCCTGCGCGTTGCCGTTGAGGGGGAACGCGATGGTCTCGCGGATGTTGGGCTCGTCGGCGAGCAGCATGACGATGCGGTCGACGCCCGGGGCGATACCGCCGTGCGGCGGGGCACCGAAGCGGAACGCGCGGAGCATGCCCGCGAACTGCTCCTCGACGGTCTCACGGTCGTAGCCCGCGATCTCGAACGCCTTGAGCATGATTTCGGGCTCGTGGTTCCGGATGGCACCGGAGGACAGCTCCACGCCGTTGCAGACGATGTCGTACTGCCAGCCCAGGATGTCCAGGGGGTCCTGGGTCTCCAGGGCCTCCAGGCCGCCCTGCGGCATGGAGAACGGGTTGTGCGAGAAGTCGATCTTCCCGGTGTCCTCGTCCTTCTCGTACATCGGGAAGTCGACGATCCAGCAGAAGCGGAAGACGTTCTCCTCGAAGTACCCGGCGCGCTTGGCGGCCTCGACCCGCACCGCGCCCATGATCTTCGAGACCTCGTCGAACTCGCCCGCTCCGAAGAAGACGGCGTGACCGGCGGAGAGCGAGAGCCGCTTCGTCAGCTCCGCGACGTTCTCCTCGGTCAGGAACTTGGCGATCGGGCCGGTCAGCGAACCGTCCTCGGCCACGCGCACCCACGCCAGGCCCTTGGCGCCCTGCTCGACCGCGTAGTCACCGAGGCCGTCGAAGAACTTCCGGGACTGGCCGGCCACGTCCGGCACCGGCAGCGCCCGCACGTGCTTGCCCGCGAACGCCTTGAACTCGGAGCCCTCGAAGACGTCGGTGATGTCGACGAGCTCCAGCTGGGCGCGCAGGTCCGGCTTGTCGGAGCCGTACTTCAGCATCGCCTCGCGGAACGGGATGCGCGGGAACGGCGAGGTGACGTGCCGGCCGCCGCCGAACTCCTCGAACAGCTCCGTCATGAGCTTCTCGATGGGCTGGAAGACGTCCTCCTGCTCGACGAAGGACATCTCCACGTCGAGCTGGTAGAACTCGCCCGGCGAGCGGTCCGCGCGCGCGTCCTCGTCGCGGAAGCAGGGCGCGATCTGGAAGTAGCGGTCGAAGCCGGAGATCATCAGCAGCTGCTTGAACTGCTGAGGAGCCTGCGGGAGCGCGTAGAAGCGGCCCGGGTTGAGGCGGGACGGGACGACGAAGTCGCGGGCGCCCTCCGGGGAGGTGGCGCTGAGGATCGGCGTCGCCATCTCGTTGAAGCCCAGCGCCGTCATCTTGTGCCGGATCGCGGAGATCACGGCCGTGCGCAGCAGGATGTTGCGGTGCATGCGCTCGCGGCGCAGGTCGAGGAAGCGGTACTCCAGGCGCCGCTCCTCGTTGACGCCGTCCTCGGCGTTGATGGTGAACGGCAGCGGTGCGGCCGCGCCGAGCAGCTCGACCTCGCTGACCTCGACCTCGATCTCGCCGGTGGGCAGATCGGGGTTCACGTTCTCCGCGCCGCGGGAGACGACCTTGCCGTCGACGCGGACGGTCGACTCCTTGGAGACCTTGTCCAGGGCCTCGTAGGCGGGCGTGCCGGGGCGGGCGACGAGCTGCGTGATGCCGTAGTGGTCGCGCAGATCGATGAAGAGGATGCCGCCCAGGTCTCGGCGATTGTGCAGCCAGCCGCTCAGCCGGACGTCGCTTTCGACGTCAGAGGCGCGGAGCTCGCCGCAGGTGTGGGACCTGTACCGATGCATCGTCGTTCATCCAGTCTTCGCGGATCGGGGGCTGTTTCACGTGAAACTTCCGGGCTGGGGCCCGGATCTCCCAAGGGTACCGGCCGCCCCGAGATCGCCGCCCCGAATACTCTCGGTGGCAGGTCCCGATCACCTCTCCTTAAAGTGGGTGAATGCGCACTGGTGAGCCCCTGCCCACCGTGGGGGAGGTCCTGGCATCCCTCGCGACCGGCCTGTGGCGCTGGGACAGCGAGGCCGGGCTCGTGACGCTGGACGCCGAGGCCGCGCGGCTGCTCGGCCTGCCGGCCGAGCCGACGACCCTGTCGTCGGCGGGCATCCGCTCCCGCTTCCACCCGGTCGACTGGAACGAGATCGACGGCATCGTGCAGCTCGCCGTCGCCGAGGGCACCCTCGCCGAGGCCCGGCTGCGGATCATGGACGAGCAGCAGCGAGTGATCCGTACCGTACGCAGCCGCTCCCGGCCGTCGGTCCACTCGGAGACCGGCGAGTACGAGCTGGTCGGCACCCTCCAGGAGGTCAGCGAGCAGCCGCCGGGCGCCGCCGCCCGCACCCCGGTCACCGGCGACTGGCGCCGCTCGCGGGAGGCGTTCCTGCTGGACGCGGGGCGGGCGCTGGCGGAGGCGCGGTCGACGGAGGAGGTCCTGCGGGTCGCGGCCGGTCTCTCGATGCCGGGTTTCACGCCGGACGGGCTGGCCGTCTTCGGCGCCGAGGCGGACCGGCTGACCATCATCGGCCACCACGGGCACCAGCCGGGCGACGACGGACCGTTCTCCCACATGTCCCTGGACACGGACTACCCGGCGGCGGAGGTCGTCCGGACCGGCCGGGCCGTCTACCTCTCCTCGCCGGAGGACTACAAGGCCCGCTATCCGGCGTCCTGGCCGCTGGCCCAGCACTTCGGCCGGCAGTCCTGGGCGTTCCTGCCGCTGACGGTCGCCGGGCGGACGATGGGTGCCTGGATGGCGGCCTTCGCGTACCCGGTGTCGTTCACCCCCGACGAGCGCTCGGTGCTGACCACCGTGGCCCGGATGCTGGCGCAGGCCCTGTCACGGGCGGGTGTGGCCGAGTCGGAGCGGGAGCTGACCGACGGTCTGCAGCGCTCGATGCTGCCCACGCTGGGCCCGGAGATACCCGGCATGTCGGTGGCCGCGCGCTACGTGCCCACCGGCGGCGGACTCCAGGTCGGCGGTGACTGGTACGACATGATCCCGCTGCCCGGCGGCGCTGCCGGGACCGCGTCCGGGGGGAGCAGGTTCGCCCTGGTCATCGGCGATGTCCAGGGGCACGACGTACGGGCCGCGGGGCTGATGGGCCAGCTGCGGATCGCCCTGCGCGCGTACGCGTCCGAGGGGCACCGCCCGGACGCGGTGCTCTCGCGCGCCTCCCGTTTCCTGTACGGGATCACCGACTCGGTGGTCACCCAGGACGGGGAGCGCATGGACCCCCGCTTCGCGACCTGTCTGTACGTCGAGGTGGACCCGGCGACCGGCGTGCTGGACATCGCCCGGGCCGGCCACCCGGACCCGGCGATCCGCATGGCCGACGGGACGGTGCTGATGCGGCCGACCGCCGGCGGGCTCCCGCTGGGCGTCGATCCGGACGCGGACTACCCGACGACCCGGCTGGTCCTGGAGCCCGCCGAGACCCTGCTGATGTGCACGGACGGCCTGATCGAGACCGGCGGCCACGACCTGGACACCGGCTGGCGGCGGATCCGCCGGATCCTGGAGGAGCACGACGGCGACATGGAACTGCTCGCCGACCTGCTGGTGCAGGCCGTGCACGGGCCCTCCTCGCACCACACCCCCGGCCCGCTGATCGACCGCCGCGAGGACGACATAGCGGTGCTGCTGCTGTGCCGGCAGGGCGAGGGCTGCGGCTGCGGCAGCACGGTCGGCGTCATACCGCCGCCGGTGCGCCGCACGATGGTCACGGTCGCGCAGGCCGAGCCGGAGCGGGTCGCGAGCGCCCGGCAGCAGTTGCGGGAGCTCCTGCACGACTGGGCGAGTGAGGACCAGGTCGACTCGGCGGTGCTCATGACCTCGGAGATGGTGACGAACGTCCTCGTGCACACGGACGGGGACGCGCTGCTCGTCGCGCAGCTCAGCGGCGAGGCGGGGGAGCGGCGGCTCCGGGTGGAGGTCACGGACAGCAGTGACGACCTGCCGCACAAGCGCCGGCCGGGAGAGCTGGCGTCGTCCGGGCGCGGCCTGGTGCTGATGGAGCTGCTCGCCGACGTGTGGGGCGTCGACCCCCGGGGCGAGGGCAAGAGCATCTGGTTCGAGCTCTACGAGTCCTCGGGCAAGTCGGACGGCCCGGTGGATTTCACGTTCCTCGACGGCGGGGAGCCCGGGGGCCCGGAGGACGTCCCGGCGTAGCGGGTGCGCATCTCCGACAGGACGCCGAACGCGGCCGCCGTCAGGGGCACGGCCAGCAGCATCCCGAGGATTCCGGCCACCGAGGCGCCCGCGGTGATCGTCAGCATGACGACCGCCGGGTGCATCTGCACGGTGCGGCTCTGGATCGCGGGTTGCAGGACGTGGCCCTCCAGAACCTGGACGGCCACCACGACGCCGAGCGCCCACAGGGCGATGACGAAGCCCCGGTCGGCGAGGGCGACCAGCACCGCCACCGCTCCCGAGAGGAAGGCGCCGAGATAGGGGATGTACGCGGCCACGAAGACCAGCGCGCCGAGGCCCACGGCGCCGGGGACGCCGAGGATCAGCAGCCCGACCGTGATGCAGACGGCGTCGATCATCGCGATGAGCGTCGTCCCGCGCATGAAGCCCTCGACGGCCTCGAAGGCGCGTCGGGCCGTCGCCTCGACGGCGTCGGCCGAACCGTGCGGGGAGAGGGCGCGCAGGGCGCCCGTGGCGCGGTGCGAGTCGCGGAGGAAGAAGAACACGAGCAGCAGGGCGAGCACGGCCATGGCGAGGCTCTCGCCGACCACGCTGACGCCGCTGATGACGCCGGAGGCTGCGGTCCCGCCGAACTTGCCGAGCAGGTCCTTGGAGTTCGAGGCGATGTCGTCCAGGGAGGTGCCGGCCGCCCCGAAGTGCTCGGCGAGCGAGGTCGCGGCCTGTCTGAGGGAGGCGACGATCTGGTCGCCGCTGTTGATGAGTGCGGCGACGACGATGTAGACGGCGCCGCCGACGACCACGACCACCGCGACGCAGGTGAGGCCGGCCGCCAGGGACCGGTTGACCTTCACCTTCACCAGCCGCCGGTACAGCGGTCCGAGCAGGGCCGTCCCGAGGAGGGCGAGCAGCACCGGCACGACGGCCGTCCGGAGTTCGCCGCAGAGCTGCACCCCGACCCATCCGACGCCGGCGACGAGCAGGATGACGGCGCACCAGGCGGCCAGTCGCCGGGCGCCCTCGGGAAGAAGCTGCACGCTTCCACCCGATCACGCGACGGGCGGGCTGTCCTCACGGGACGGCCCGCCCGGGTGACGCGCCGTCACCGGCACGGGCCGCCGGGGTGACGCGGTGTCAGTCGGGGACGCGCGGCCGGAGAGGGCCCGCCCGCCCGTGACGGCGTACGGATCACATGCCGCCCTCGGTCATCCCGTGCACCGCCGGGACGGTGCCGAGGCGGCCCTTCTGGAAGTCCTCGAAGGCCTGCTGGAGCTCCTCGCGGGTGTTCATCACGAACGGACCGTAGTGGGCCATGGGCTCACGGATCGGCTGTCCGCCGAGGATCACGACCTCCAGGTCCGGCGTGTTCGAGTCCTGCCGCTCGTCCGCGCGGACGGTCAGCGAGGACCCGGCGCCGAAGACGGCGGTCTGGCCGGTGTGGACGGGGCGGCGCTCCGCACCGACGCTGCCGCGCCCGGCGAGCACGTACGCGAGGCCGTTGAAGTCCTCGCGCCAGGGCAGGGTCAGCTCCGCACCCGGCGCCACCGTGGCGTGGATCATGGTGATCGGCGTGTGCGTGATGCCGGGACCCTGGTGGCCGTCCAGCTCACCGGCGATGACGCGCATGAGCGCGCCGCCGTCGGGGGTGGTGAGCAGCTGGACCTGGCCGCCGCGGATGTCCTGGTAGCGCGGCGCCATCATCTTGTCCCTGGCCGGCAGGTTCACCCACAGCTGGAGACCGTGGAAGAGACCGCCGGACATGACGAGCGCCTCCGGGGGCGCCTCGATGTGCAGCAGGCCCGAGCCCGCGGTCATCCACTGGGTGTCACCGTTGGTGATGGTCCCGCCACCGCCGTTGGAGTCCTGGTGGTCGAATATCCCGTCGATGATGTAGGTGACGGTCTCGAAGCCGCGGTGGGGGTGCCAGGGGGTGCCCTTGGGCTCTCCCGGCGCGTACTCCACCTCGCCCATCTGGTCCATCATGATGAACGGGTCGAGGTGGCGGTAGTTGATCCCGGCGAACGCACGGCGGACCGGGAAGCCCTCGCCCTCGAAGCCGCCGGGCGCGGTCGTCACGGCGAGTACGGGACGGGCCACGGCATCGGACGCCGCGACCACACGGGGAAGGGTCAGCGGGTTCTCGACGGTCACTGCAGGCATGTCGGGTACCTCCTTGGCTTCGAGTTTAGTTGATTATTGAACTTTCTGCTACCCGTAACGAAGGACGCCCGGAGGGCATTCCCTCCGGGCGTCCCGGGTGCATGGGGCACGTCAGCGGCGCTCGCGACCCGTGGGCCGCGGCGAGGCACGGCCGTCAGCCGTACATCCGGCGCATCGCGAAGTCGACCATCTGCTCCACGGCCTTCGCGTCGAACACCATGCGGTGCTCACCCTCCATGTCGAGCACGAAGCCGTAGCCGGTCGGCAGCAGGTCGATCACCTCGGCACCGGTGATCACGAAGTACTTGGACTCCTTGCCCGCGTACCGGCGCAGCTCCTTGAGCGAGGTGAACATCGGGATCACGGGCTGCTGGGTGTTGTGCAGCGCCAGGAAACCGGGGTTGTCGCCGCGCGGGCAGTAGACCTTCGAGGTCGCGAAGATCTGCTGGAAGTCCTCGGCGGCCATGGACCCCGTGGTGAAGGCGCGGACCGCGTCCGCGAGGGACGGCGGGGACGGCTCGGGGTACAGCGGCGGCTGCTGGCCGTAGCCGCCGGGCATCTGCTGCTGCGGCGGGGCGTACTGCTGCTGAGCGCTCGCGTTCTGGTCGTAGCCGTACATGCCCCAAAGACTACTGAGTCACAGATGACCGGCTCGGGGTTGCGTCTTATTACCGACGGGTAGCATCATCGTAGCTACTTGCCGGTATGTGTAACGAGGCTGCCAGTTCTCCGGCCTCACCGATCTCTTACGGAGCCGTCGCCATGGGGCACTACAAGTCGAATCTCCGCGACATCGAGTTCAACCTCTTCGAGGTGCTCGGGCGCGACAAGCTGTACGGCACCGGCCCGTTCGAGGAGATGGACACCGACACGGCCAAGAGCATCCTCGACGAGCTGACCCGCCTCTCGGAGAACGAGCTGGCCGAGTCCTTCGCCGACGCCGACCGCAACCCGCCGGTCTTCGACCCGGAGACCAACACCGCGCCGGTCCCCGCGTCCTTCAAGAAGAGCTACCAGGCCTTCATGGACTCCGAGTACTGGCGGCTCGGCCTGCCCGAGGAGATCGGCGGCACCACCACGCCCCGCTCCCTGATCTGGGCCTACGCGGAGCTGGTGCTCGGCGCCAACCCGGCCGTGTGGATGTACTCCTCGGGCCCCGCCTTCGCGGGCATCCTCTTCGAGGAGGGCAACGAGGTCCAGAAGCACATCGCGAAGATCGCCGTCGACAAGCAGTGGGGCTCCACCATGGTGCTCACCGAGCCGGACGCCGGCTCGGACGTCGGCGCCGGCCGCACCAAGGCGGTCCAGCAGGAGGACGGCTCCTGGCACATCGAGGGCGTGAAGCGCTTCATCACCTCCGGTGAGCACGACATGTCGGAGAACATCCTCCACTACGTCCTCGCCCGCCCCGAGGGTGCCGGCCCCGGCACCAAGGGCCTGTCCCTCTTCCTCGTCCCGAAGTACGAGTTCGACTTCGAGACCGGCGAGCTGGGCGAGCGCAACGGCGTGTACGCGACCAACGTCGAGCACAAGATGGGCCTCAAGGCCTCCAACACCTGCGAGATGACCTTCGGCGACCGCCACCCCGCCAAGGGCTGGCTGATCGGCGACAAGCACGACGGCATCCGCCAGATGTTCCGCATCATCGAGTTCGCCCGCATGATGGTCGGCACGAAGGCCATCTCCACGCTCTCGACGGGCTACCTGAACGCGCTGGAGTACGCCAAGGAGCGCGTCCAGGGCCCCGACCTGGCGAACTTCATGGACAAGACCGCGCCCAAGGTCACCATCACGCACCACCCCGACGTGCGCCGCTCGCTCATGACGCAGAAGGCGTACGCCGAGGGCATGCGCGCCCTGGTGCTGCACACCGCCGCGATCCAGGACGAGATCCAGGTCAAGGAGGCGGCCGGCGAGGACGCCGCCGCCCTGGAGGCCCTCAACGACCTGCTCCTGCCGATCGTGAAGGGCTACGGCTCCGAGAAGGGCTACGAGCAGCTCGCCCAGTCCCTGCAGACCTTCGGCGGCTCCGGCTTCCTGCAGGAGTACCCGATCGAGCAGTACATCCGCGACGCCAAGATCGACACCCTGTACGAGGGCACCACCGCGATCCAGGGCCAGGACTACTTCTTCCGGAAGATCGTCCGCAACCAGGGCGCCGCGCTGAACTCCCTCGCCGAGGACATCAAGAAGTTCCTGGCGCTCGGCACCGGCGGCGAGGACCTCTCCACCGCCCGTGAGCAGCTCGCCAAGGCCGCCGTCGAGCTGGAGGCCATCGTCGGCCTCATGCTCACCGACCTCGCCGCCACCGAGCAGGACGTCAAGAACATCTACAAGGTGGGCCTCAACACCACCCGCCTGCTGATGGCCTCCGGTGACGTGGTCGTCGGCTACCTGCTGCTGCGCGGCGCCGCCGTGGCCGCCGAGAAGCTCCAGACCGCCTCCGCCAAGGACAAGGCCTTCTACACCGGCAAGATCGCGGCGGCGAAGTTCTTCGCGGCCAACGTCCTGCCCGGCGTCACCGGCGCGCGCAAGCTCGCCGAGGGCGTGGACCTGGACCTCATGGAGCTCGACGAGGCCGCCTTCTAGGTCGCGTCCAGGGGCCCCTCGCCCCGCCCGGCGGTCCCCGGCGGCGGCGCCGGCACCGGTCGGCGGGCCGGGTGTCCGCCCTTCACATCCCTCTCACCAGGGCCCGTTCCCCATCCCGGGGAGCGGGCCCTCGTGCGTCGTTAAGGTGAACCCCATGCGCACACCCTCTCGCTTCGATCGCGGCCACACCGACGACCTCATGACCTTCCTCGCGGCGACACCGACGCCGTACCACGCCGTGGCGAACGCCGCCGAGCGGCTGGAGAAGGCCGGATTCCGTCAGGTCGCCGAGACCGACGCATGGGACGGGACCACCGGCGGCAGGTTCGTGCTGCGCGGCGGCGCGATCATCGCCTGGTACGTCCCCGAGGGCGCCGCACCGCACACCCCGTTCCGGATCGTCGGCGCGCACACCGACTCCCCCAACCTGCGCGTCAAGCCGCTGCCCGACACCGGTGCCCACGGCTGGCGGCAGGTCGCCGTCGAGATCTACGGCGGCCCGCTCCTGAACTCCTGGCTGGACCGCGACCTCGGTCTCGCCGGACGCGTCTCGCTGCGCGACGGCACCACCCGCCTGGTGAACATCGACCGGCCGCTGCTCCGCGTCCCCCAGCTCGCCATCCACCTCGACCGCTCCGTGTCCGCCGAGGGACTCAAGCTCGACAAGCAGCGCCATCTGCAGCCCGTCTGGGGACTCGGCGACCCCCGCGAGGGCGACCTGATCGGCTTCGTCGAGCAGGAGGCGGGCCTCTCCGCCGGCGAGATCACCGGCTGGGACCTGATGACCCACTCCGTCGAGCCCCCCGCGTACCTGGGCCGCGACGAGGAGCTCCTCGCCGGTCCGCGCATGGACAACCTGCTCTCCGTCCACGCCGGCACCGCCGCCCTCGCCGCCGTGTCCGCCGCCGGGGACCTCCCGTACATCCCCGTCCTCGCCGCCTTCGACCACGAGGAGAACGGCTCCCAGTCGGACACCGGCGCGGACGGCCCGCTCCTCGGCGGCGTCCTGGAGCGCTCGGTGTTCGCCCGCGGCGGTACGTACGAGGACCGGGCGCGCGCCTTCGCCGGCACCGTCTGCCTCTCCTCCGACACCGGTCACGCCGTCCACCCCAACTACGCCGAGCGGCACGACCCGACGCACCACCCCCGCGCCAACGGGGGCCCCATCCTCAAGGTGAACGTCAACAACCGCTATGCCACCGACGGTTCGGGGCGCGCGGTGTTCGCCGCCGCCTGCGAGAAGGCCGGCGTCCCGTTCCAGTCCTTCGTCTCCAACAACGCCATGCCCTGCGGCACCACCATCGGGCCCATCACCGCGGCGCGGCACGGCATCAGGACCGTCGACGTCGGCGTGGCCATCCTCTCCATGCACAGCGCGCGTGAACTGTGCGGCGCGGAGGACCCGTTCCTGCTGGCCAACGCCCTCGCGGCGTTTCTGGAGGGGTAGCCGGGCATGCCCGCGACGGCCCCGGGTACCCGGAGTTGACCTAAGAGAAGCCGACTCGGCTACAGGAGGCGACACCCAATGGGCCTGGGCGGGTGCATCATTCTGATCGCCACAGGGGCGATCCTCACATTCGCGACCGACTGGGACATGGAAGGGGTCAACCTCGACCTGGTCGGCATCATCCTCATGATCGTCGGTCTGATCGGCGTGGCGACGTTCAGCAGCATCGCCAAGCGCCGCCGCACGGTCGTCCAGCCGACCACTCCGGTGATCAGCGAGGAGCGGCCCCGCGGCGGTTACAACGACGGCTACGGCGCATAGCCGGAAGACCGGCACCGGCCGGCGCCGCGGACAGCTCCCCGGACGTACCGTCCCGCACGGGCGGACGGCCGCCGGGGACCGGGCGCCGCACCGGGCACCCCGACGGCGGTCATGGCAGGACGGGCGCCCGTGTGCGGTAGCGGTAGGCGGGGAGGACGGCATCGGCCGTCCTCCCCGCAGCCGCGACCGGGCCGGGCCGGGCCCGCTCCCGAGCCGCGCCACGGCATGCGCCGTCAGTCCTCGTCGACCTCGTCGGTGAGGACCAACGGCAGCCGCCGCGCGCCCCCTTCGGCGAGACGGACCGGCACGCCCCAGTCCCGCTGGTGGACCCGGCACGCCGGATACGCGTGCGCCGGGTCGCTGTCGCACGACGCGGCCGAGGCGGAGACGTGCAGGACGCCCTCCGGAACGGCCGGGTCGAGCACCAGGTCACGAAAGAGGTCCGTCCCCTCACCGGCACCGCCCGCCAGCAGCTCCGGCGGGGTCGCCGAGACCAGCAGCCGGGAGCCGGGGCCGTACCGCGTGTCCGGCTCCCGACCGGCCGGTGCCCGGAAGGCCACGTCCAACCGGACCCCGCCCGGGGCGAGTTCGGTGACGGTCCGCTGCGTCCCGCGGTCCACACGAGCCGGTCACTTCGTCACCCGTGTCCGCTGCCGGCAGCTGGAGGGGTTACGCCGGTGCTCAGGTGGCGCTGTCGGCACCCAGCTCCGCCCAATGGATCTGGATGCGTTGCTCCGGGATGAATCGCTGTCCGCGCACTCCCTTGGTCACTTCAACCCGGTCTATGGCGAGTGACAACCTGCCGCGCCGGTCTTCGTTCGTCGCCTCAGCCCACGCCTCACGCAGGATGAGTCCGTCGAGCATCGGTGACACGTCCACAGACGGCATGGGCAGCTTACGAAGATCGGTGCCAAGCCCTTCGATGCGCCCCCTCAGGCGCTCTGCAAGCCGGTTGTAGCGCTCCACGGCTGCGGGGCCACTGAACTCACCGCGCACGTATCGCGCGTCCTCCAGATCGGCGAGGCGGGCTTCCTCATCCTGGATCTCAGCAGTAAGCGCATCACGTTTCGCGAAGGTCTCCGGGTCCACGCGGTGCACCCAGCGGTCTGCGATCGCGACAAGCAACGGGTCGTCCGGTTCGAGCGCTGGGAGCTTCGTAAGGAACTGTTCCGTCACATACTGGTCAACCGCTTCCGCCAGCGCCGACGCTCCGATGCACTGGTTGCCCGCGCGGCGAGCCATGCACTGGTAGCTACCTCCCACACGGTGCATCCGGCGACCGCAGCCGGGTACCGCGCAATAGACGAGCCCCGTGAGCAGCGCCGTCCCCTCGGGCTTCGGCCGCCGCTTTCCTGCGTGTACGAACGTCCTGGATTCCAGGGTGCGGATGATCTGTTCACGCTCTCCGACCGTGATGATCCCCTCGCCGATCTCGACGGTGTCCAGAGTCTCGGGATCGCGGTACGGGAAGACCCTGCCCGTGTACTTCCGCTCGCCGTCGTCCGTCTCGACGGTTTCGGTCTCCGGCATCAGGCCGGCGAACGCTGGGGAGCGCAGGAGCTGCATGATGCTCGCCGCGTTCCACTGCCCGCCTCTGGGCGAAAGAATCTCGTACTCGTTGAGAAGTCGGGCGATCTTGACCAGCGACGTTCCTGCAAGCGCTTCATCCGCGATGAGACGGGCGTAAACGGCGTGCTCCGGGTCATGGACGAGCTTCTTGGCCTGCGGGTCGATGAGCAGCCCGTACGGAGGCTGTCCGCCGATCCACTGACCCTTGCTGCGTAGGTATCGCTTGGCATGGCCGACGCGTGTGCCGAGATTCTTCGATTCGGATCGGGCGAGTTCGGCGAGCATCGCCACGACCATGCGTGCCGAGTCGTTCGAAGTGTCGAGACCGTCCACGACGGAGACGAGACGGCCGCCAGCCTTCTCGATGTCGTCCAGCACCTTGCCGACCTGGCCGATGCCCTTGCGGGACAGGCGGTCCAATTTCCAGACGATCAGCGTGCCGACGACGCCCGCCGTCACGGCCGCCAGCGCGGCGTCGAAGCCCTTGCGCTCAACGGTCTTGTAGCCGGAGCGCCCTCTGTCCATGTGGACTTTGCGGACGGTCAGTCCGTTGCGTTCGGCCCAGGCACGGCAGTCTGCTTCCTGCCGTTCGATTGCGGTCTTGCCGTCCCGGTCAAGAGACAGGCGCAGGTACAGGTCACAGATTGTGTCTTGGTGCACACAGTCAGTCTGACGAAGAGTTAGGTGGTCTGTTGTCTATTTTCAGAAATCCAGGACGACCACCCGTCCGCGCAGCTCGGCGAGGCTGTACTGCCTGCCTCCCGTGTTCAGCCAGCCGCCCTTTCCGACCAGCTCGGGGGCGCGGACGCGGACACGGCGCGGTGCGGAGCGGTTCATGGATCAAGGGTGCCATCGGCGCCGGATCCGGCGGCCTCCCCTGTGGAAAAACGGTCACTCTGTGTGCTCGATCTCCTACGGGATGCGCACGGGGCGCCACGGGGAGATGCTCGAAGCAAGCACGCAGGGGGGTCACTGCAAGGGAGCAGTTTCATGGCACGACAGGCCGACGAATCCATGCGCGAACCCGGTATGCGCGACCGCGACGAGATGCGCGACCCCGAGGGCATGCCCGACCGCATGCGCGACCGCGAGAACCGGCGGGACCCCGAGGGCATGCGCAACCGCGAGACGCCGCGCGACCCCGAGGGCATGGAGGACAGGGACCGCAGGGAGCGGCGCGGCTCGGACGCCGGCATGCCCGGCTCCACCCCCCGTGAGCGCGCCCGCGGCGACGAGCGCGCCGCCGAGGACGACGACGAGATGTGGTCGGACGGCTACCGGTAACCGGTGACCGTCAGCGCGGTTCGTGTCGAGCCCCTCGCGGCCCCAGGGCGGCGGGGGGCTCTTCCGTGCCGCCGCCCGCCCGGGCCGGCGGCGCGGCCGCGGAGCGAGACGGGACTCAGCCCGTCGGCCTACCGGCGGCGTTTCGGAGGAGCCGCCGGGGAAGCCCTGAGGACATGAGATACCTCGTACGCGAACGACTGCTCGGCTTCGGTGACGACTACTGGATCGAGGACCAGCACGGCAACAAGGTCTTCCTGGTCGACGGCAAGGCGATGCGGGTGCGCGACACCTTCGAGCTGAAGGACACCCGCGGGCGGGTCCTCGTCGACATCCACCAGAAGATGTTCGCGCTGCGCGACACGATGGTGATCGAGCGGGACGGCGATCCGCTGGCCACCATCAAGCGCAAGCGCCTGTCGCTGCTGCGCAACCACTACCGGGTGTCGCTGGTGGACGGCACCGAGCTCGACGTGAGCGGCAAGATCCTCGACCGCGAGTTCGCCATCGACTACGACAACGAACTGCTCGCGCAGATCTCCCGCCGCTGGCTGCACGTCCGCGAGACCTACGGCGTGGACGTGGTGCGCGACGACGCGGACGCGGCCCTCCTGATCGCCGTGGCGGTGTGCGTGATCCACCTGGCGGAGAAGGAGGGCGAGGACGACTGACGGGCGGCCCGCCTCAGCGGCGGGGTGCGCGCAGGCCCAGCACCCGGTCCTTCAGCGCCGGGAACTGCTCCCGGGTGACGGGCACCTTCCCGGGGTCGAGGTCCACGGTGAGGATCTGCTCGCCGTCGCCCGCCTCGGCGAGCACCTCGCCCCAGGGGTCGACCACGATCGAGTGACCGGCCTGGGGAACTCCCGCATGCGTGCCGCCCGTTCCGCAGGCGAGCACGTACGCCTGGTTCTCGACCGCTCGCGCCCGGGCGAGCAGGGTCCAGTGGGAGCGGCGCCGCTCGGGCCATCCGGCGGGGACGACGAGGGTCTCGGCGCCGGCGTCGACGAGCCCGCGGAAGAGTTCGGGGAAGCGGAGGTCGTAGCAGGTGGCGAGCCCGAGGGTCGTCTCGGGCAGGGGCACGGTGACCAGGTCGGTCCCGGCGCCCATCAGCACGGCCTCGCCCTTGTCGAAGCCGAACCGGTGGATCTTGCGGTAGGAGGCGGCGAGCCCGCCGTCCGGGCCGAGGACGAGCGAGGTGTTGTACAGCGTGCCGTCGGCGGCGCGTTCGGGGATGGAGCCGGCGTGCAGCCACACGCCCGCGTCGCTCGCGGCCTTGGCCATCGCCTCGCGGGTGGGCCCGTCCAGCGTCTCGGCCTCGGTGCCGAACGCCTCGTAGGCGAACGCCCCGGTGGTCCACAGCTCGGGCAGCACGACGAGATCGACTCCGGCCTGATCGCGTACGAGCGAGGCCACCCGCCGCCTGCGCGAATCGACCGATTCGCCCTCGTCTACACCGATCTGGATGAGGGAGGCGCGCACACTACCACCGTCCTGGCATTCGAGCCGTCTTTACGGGCCTACGATCGTCACACGAAAGCACTGCCGGGGTGCCTCACAGCAGCGTAACTTAGCGTTCCAAGACACCCACTGCCCGCGTACCGACCGCCCGAGGGGTCCCGTTCCGTGAGTCTGCATCCCAGTCTTCAGTCCTACGCCGACGCCTGGACCCACTCGATCGACGCGATATCGGAGCTGGTGAACCCCCTTGTGGAGGGCGAGTGGAACCGGCGGACGCCCTGCCCCGGCTGGTCGGTGCGGGACCTCGTGTCGCACGTGATCGGGCTGGACTGCGAGATGCTGGGCGACCCGCGGCCGATCCACACCCTTCCCCGCGACCTGTACCACGTGACGAACGAGCACCAGCGGTACATGGAGATGCAGGTCGACGTGCGGCGCCACCACACGGCGCCGGAGATGACGTCCGAGCTGGAGTACACGGTCATCCGCCGCAACCGCCAGCTCCGGAACGAGTCGCGGACCCCGGACACCAAGGTGCGCGGCCCGCTGGGCACGGAGCCGACCCTGGAAGAGGCCATGCGGTACCGGGCGTTCGACGTGTGGGTGCACGAGCAGGACCTGCGGGCGGCCCTCGGACGGCCGGGCAACCTCGACTCGCCGGGCGCGTTCATCACCCGGGACGAGCTGCTCGCCGCCCTGCCGAAGGTGGTCGCGAAGGACGCGGGCGCCCCGGCCAACTCGGCGGTCGTGTTCGACGTCCACGGGCCCGTCGAGTTCCTGCGCACGGTCCGCATCGACGCGGACGGGCGCGGCTCGATAGACGGCACCCCCTCGCTCGGTCCCGCCGCGACCCTGACGCTGGACTGGGAGACGTACGTCCGGCTGGCCTGCGGGCGGGTCACGGCCGACTACGTCGCGGACCGCATCAAGGTCGAGGGCGATCCGGAACTGAGCGCGGCGATCCTGCGGAACTTCGCGGTCACGCCGTAGCCGTCGGCGCCGTCTCCGCGGCTCGGCGCGGAGGCGGGCACCCTCTCACCGGAGGCGGGCACCTCCGCGTCGCTACGCGGGGACGTGCACCGTCTCCACCCGGCTGGCCACCAGCCGCTCCCGCTCCCGGCGGGCCGCCTGTTCCCGCAGCCGGAAGATCTGGCTGAGCCCGAGCGCCTGGAGCACGAACACCGCCGAGAACGCCACCCGGTAGTTGTCCCCGGTGGCGTCCAGCAGGACGCCGATCGCCAGCAGCGTGGTCATGGAGGCGACGAAGCCGCCCATGTTGGTGATCCCGGATGCGGTCCCCTGCCGCTCGGGCGGGTTGGCGGGCCGGGCGAAGTCGAAGCCGATCATCGAGGCGGGCCCGCAGGCCCCGAGTACGGCGCAGAGCACCACGAGCAGCCACACCGGCGCGTGCTCGCCGGGCCAGGCCAGCGCCGCGGCCCAGGCGGCGGCGGTCGCGGTCACCGTGCCGAGCGCGAGCGGCAGCCGCGCCGCGTGGTGCCGGGCGACGATCTGCCCGTAGACGAGGCCCACGACCATGTTGGACAGGACGACCAGCGTCAGCAGCTCGCCGGCCGAGGCCCGCGACAGCCCCTCGGCCTCGACGAGGAACGGCATGCCCCACAGCAGCAGGAAGACCATGGCGGGGAACTGCGTGGTGAAGTGCACCCAGAGCCCCAGCCGGGTCCCCGGCTCCTGCCAGGAGCGCGCGATCTGGCGCCGCACGTAGGCGGCTCCCCGGTGCGGGAACGGCTCGGGTTCGTGTCCCTCGGGGTGGTCCTTCAGGAAGAGCAGCAGCAGGACCAGGACGACGACCCCGGCGAGCGCGCTGCCCGCGAAGGCCGCCGTCCAGCCGACCCCGTGCAGCAGCCGGGCGATCACGAGCGTCGAGACGAGGTTGCCGGCCATCCCGACCAGGCCCGCCATCTGCGCAACGAGCGGTCCGCGGCGGGCGGGGAACCAGCGGGTGCCGAGCCGCAGCACGCTGATGAAGGTCATCGCGTCGCCGCAGCCGAGCAGCGCGCGCGAGGCGAGCGCCATGCCGTACGAGGGGGAGAAGGCGAAGCCGAGCTGTCCCGCGGTGAACAGCAGGACGCCGATGGTCAGCACCTTCTTGGTGCCGAGCCGGTCGACCAGCAGGCCCACGGGTATCTGCATGCCCGCGTACACGAGGAGCTGGAGGATGGAGAAGCTGGAGAGGGCGGAGGCGTTGACGTGGAAGCGGTCGGCGGCGTCCAGGCCCGCCACGCCCAGCGAGGTGCGGAAGATGACCGCGACGAAGTAGACGGCGACGCCGATGCCCCAGACGGCGACGGCACGCCGGCCTCCGGGCGGGTCCCCGGGCAGGGCCGCGGCGCTCATCGGACCTCGCCCCGGGCCAGGTTGGAGAACCAGCTGACGTGCCGGTGCACGATCTCGACCGCCGCCTCGGCGTCCCCGTCCCGCAGTGCCCGGAGGATCTCCTCGTGCTCGCTGAGCGTCTTGGTGATCCGGTCGGGGTGGGCGTGCATCACCGCGACGCCCATCCGCAACTGCCGGTCGCGCAACTGGTCGTAGAGCCGGGCGAGGATCTCGTTGCCGCCGCTGCGGACGATCTCGGCGTGGAAGCAGCGGTCGGTGACGGCGGCGCCCGCCAGGTCGCCCGCGGCGGCCTGGGCCTTCTGCTGGGCGAGCAGTTCCTCCAGGCGCGCGATGAGCCGCGGCGAGGCCGGTACGGCCTTGCGGGCGGCGTGCTCCTCGACGAGCTGCCGGGTCTCGACGACGTCGGCGATCTCCTGCGCGGAGACGGGCAGGACGAGCGCGCCCTTCTTCGGATAGAGCCGGATCAGCCCCTCGACCTCCAGCCGGAGCAGCGCCTCGCGGACGGGGGTGCGCGAGACCCCCACGGCCTCGGCGAGCTCGCCCTCCGTGAGCAGCGTCCCGCCCTCGTAGTGGCGCTCCAAAACCCCCTGCTTGACGTGCGCGTAGACGCGGTCGGCGGCCGGGGGCGGTTTCACTGCGGGCACGGCGGACGCACTCGCCGCGGCGGGCACGTCGGACACGGGGGCGACAGGCATGCGCACAGCATAGATACAACACGTACGCATGGTCGCGTCCCGTCCGGATCGCGGACACCACTCGGCAGGATGAGAAATCGGCCCCCGCCGGGTGTGCGCACAACTTTCCGTGCTACTCAGGTGTCAGACGAGAAGCGGTGCTCCCATGTGACCGCACTCCAGGGGCATTTAACGTATTCGGGGTACTCAACTTGATAACCGGCATTAAGGGCGCACGCGTTCGCCGCGCTGTCGCCGTGATGATGACGACCGGCGCCGTGGTCGCGACCGGGGCCCTCAGTGCGGCTCCGGCACAGGCCGTCGCCACACCCACGATCGTCGCCAAGGGCGGCTACGTGATGAACGACGCCACCGGCAAGAGCCTGTTCACCAAGGCCGCGGACACCAAGCGGTCCACGGGATCCACCACAAAGATCATGACCGCCAAGGTCGTGCTCTCCCAGTCGAACCTGAACCTGGACTCCAAGGTCACGATCCAGAAGGCCTACAGCGACTACATCGTCGCCAACAACGCCTCCTCGGCCCGTCTGATCGTCGGGGACAAGGTCACGGTCCGCCAGCTCCTGTACGGGCTGATGCTGCCGTCCGGCTGCGACGCCGCGTACGCGCTCGCCGACAAGTTCGGCAGCGGCTCGACCCGTTCGGCTCGCGTCAAGTCGTTCATAGGCAAGATGAACACCACGGCGCGCAGCCTGGGCCTGACGAACACGCACTTCGACTCGTTCGACGGCATCGGCCACGGTTCCAACTACTCGACGCCGCGCGACCTCACGAAGCTCGCGAGCAGCGCGATGAAGAGTGCCACGTTCCGTTCGGTCGTGAAGACCAAGTCGACCCAGCAGAAGGTGACCACCAAGAGCGGTGGCTACCGCTACATGAACTGGTCGAACACGAACAACCTGCTCAGCGAGTACAGCGGCACCATCGGCGTGAAGACGGGCTCGGGCCCGGAGGCGAAGTACTGCCTCGTCTTCGCCGCCACCCGCAACGGCAAGACGGTCATCGGTACGGTCCTCGCCTCGTCGTCGGTCGCCAACCGCACGGCGGACGCGAAGAAGCTGATGACCTACGGCTTCTCCCGGTAGGCGTCCTCCTGAGGGACTTCAGCCGGCGCGTGGAGGCCGGCCGCATCCGCGGCCGGCCTCTTCGCTTCGCTACCGGCCCGCGTGCGCCGTGAACGCCGCCCAGGCGCCCGGCGCGAGCCGGAGGACGGGCCCGCCGGGCACCTTGGAGTCCCGGACGGCGACGACGCCGGGGAGATTGCGGGCGACTTCGACGCACTCCTGACCGGCATTGCCCCCGCTGTGGCTGGACTTGACGAACTCGTATGCGGTCACGCCTGCTACATCTCCTTCAGGATCCCGTCGACCAGCCCGACCGAGTTCCGCTGCGCGAGGCTCAGTCGCGTGATGCGGTCGAACAACCCGTTGTGGCGTTCGGCATCAGTATCGCTCTCCAGCCAGAGGGTCGACGAGGTGGTGTCCAGGTGGACCACGTCCAGCGCGCCCGGGTCCGCGAAGGAGACGATGGTGAAGGCGCTGGTCATCCCGGGGTGGGCGCCGGCGAGATACGGCAGCACCTGAAGTTTCACGTTGGGCTGCCGGGCCATGTCCAGCAGGTGCCCGAGCTGCTCCCGCATGACGGCCCGTCCGCCGACGAGTTGGCGCAGGGCACCTTCGTGCACGACTGCCCACAGCTCCAGCGGGCGCTCCCCACCCAGTCGCGCCTGCCGCGCCATCCGGGACTCGACGAACGGCTCGATCTCATCCGGATCCTCCCAGTGCCCGTTGCCGACGGCGAGCGCGCGAGCGTAGTCGGGCGTCTGCAACAGGCCCGGAACGACGGCCAGTTGCCAGGTGCGCACCGTGGTGGCGATGTCTTCGAGGGCCACGTACTCGACCATCGCCTGCAACTGGGGGTACTGGTTCCACCAGCCGCGCGCCTTCCGGCGCTCGCGGTCCGCCTTGGCCAGCGCCAGCAGGCGGTCGACCGCCGACTCGTCCGTCTCCCCGTACAGGTGGCACAGCGCCCGGACGTCCGGATCCCGCATCGGCACCTGGCCGCGCTCGATCTTCGCGACCTTCGGGGCGGACGCGGTGAGCGCCTCGGCGGCCTCGGCCTGGCGCAGTCCGCGCTCCTCCCGCATGCGCAGGAGTTCACCTCCCAGCCGTCGCCCGAGCACCGTCGACACCGTTCGCCCGCGCTCGGGGTCCTTGCCTGCCATCTCGCGTCCCTCCGGGTGAGTGGCCCCAGTCTGGAGGCGTCGATCCGCACGGCACAACCGGGACAGAATTATTTCTGCCCGATTGGGTTGCTGCACGCCCCGCGTCGCCGCTACCGTCAGTGTTCAATCGCCCACGCAGTGGTACCAGTTGGCGGAAGTGCACCGTGCTGCCCGTTCCGGGGTGTGTACGGCCGAGCCACCTCCCCCCACCCACCTGGACGCCGCCCGGGCACCGGCCCCGCACGAGGAGGTGCGCGTCCATGTACGGACCCTGCGACCCGGATCGCCACGCCCCCAGCCGCTACGACGCCGTCAGCTACACCCCGTATCCCCACAACGTTCCGCCGGCCCGCAGACGCGTGGCGCGGCTCGCCGTCGAGTGGGGTCATCCCGGCGTCGCCGGCGACGCCGCACTCGTCGCCGCCGAGTTGTGCACGAACGCTCTGCTCCACGGCTGCCTGCGGGACCGCCTGTTCCGCGTGGAGACCTCCCTCACCGGGCCCGTGCTGCGCATCGCGGTGACGGACCCGAGGGGTGAACGCCTGCCGCGGCTCCGGGCGGCGCAGGAGGACGACCGGTTCGGGCGGGGGCTGCTGATCGTCGGCCTGCTCGCCAGCCGGTGGGCGGTGGAGAGACTGCCCGTGGGCAAGACGGTGTGGGCGGAGCTGGACGTCCGGAACGACACACGGGACCGCCCCCGTGAGGAGGCGGTCCCGTGTCGGTGTGCGCTCGGGCCTACGCCCAGGTGATCAGCCGCTTGGGCTGCTCCAGGATCGCGGCCACGTCGGCCAGGACCTTGGAGCCCAGCTCGCCGTCGACCAGGCGGTGGTCGAAGGAGAGGGCCAGCGTGGTGACCTGGCGGGGCTTGACCTTGCCCTTGTGGACCCACGGCTGGAGCTTGATCGCACCGACCGCGAGGATCGCGGACTCGCCGGGGTTGAGGATCGGCGTGCCCGTGTCGACGCCGAAGACGCCGACGTTCGTGATCGTGACCGTGCCGCCCTGCATCGCCGCCGGGGAGGTCTTGCCCTCGCGGGCCGTGGCGACCAGCTCGCCGAGGGACTCGGCCAGTTGCGGCAGGGTCTTGGCGTGGGCGTCCTTGATGTTCGGGACGATCAGGCCGCGCGGCGTGGCCGCGGCGATGCCCAGGTTCACGTAGTGCTTGCGCACGATCTCCTGGTTGGCCTCGTCCCAGGACGCGTTCACGTCCGGGTTGCGCTTGATGGCGACCAGCAGGGCCTTGGCGATGAGCAGCAGCGGGTTCACCCGCAGCCCCGCCATCTCCTTGTCCTGCTTGAGCTCCTCGACCAGCTTCAGCGTGCGCGTCACGTCGACGGTGACGAACTCCGTCACGTGCGGCGCGGTGAACGCGGAGCCGACCATCGCCTGCGCGGTGGCCTTGCGGACGCCCTTGACGGGGATCCGGGTCTCGCGGGCACCGTCGTAGGTCGCCACGGGCGCCGGGGCGGCGGCCGGGGCCGGGGCCTCGGTCACGGCCGGGGCGGCCACGGGCTCCGCCGCCGGCGCCACCGCCGCGTGCACGTCCTCGCGCGTGATGATCCCGTCGGGGCCCGACGGGGTGATCGTCGCGAGGTCCACGCCGAGGTCCTTGGCGAGCTTGCGGACGGGCGGCTTGGCCAGCGGGCGCTGCCCGCCGTGTCCGTTCAGCTCGGCCTGGACCGCGGCGGCCGCACGGTTCTCGCCGGCCGGGGCCTCAGTCCTGGGCTCCGCTCCCTTGCGGGGGCGGCGCTTGGTGGAGGCCTCGGCGACCCCGTACCCGACGAGGACCGGCTTGCGGCCCTCGGACTTGGCCTCCTCGGCGACCGGCGCGGCCGGGGCCACGGGTGCCGCGGGGGCTTCCGCGACGGGAGCCTCGGGCGCCGGGGCGCCGGCACCGCCGGACACGTCCACCGAGATGATGACCTGGCCGACGTCCACCGTCGTCCCCTCGGGGAAACGGAGTTCGCTCACCACGCCGTCGTACGGAATGGGCAGTTCGACCGCGGCCTTGGCGGTCTCGACCTCGCAGACGACCTGGCCGTCGGTGACCTGGTCACCGGGCTGGACGTACCACTTGAGGATCTCGGCCTCGGTGAGTCCCTCGCCCACGTCGGGCATCTTGAACTCGCGGAGGCCGGAGGCGGTCTCTGTCATCGTCGTCACGACCCTCTCCCTCAGTACGCCAGCGAGCGGTCGACGGCGTCGAGCACCCGGTCGAGGCCCGGCAGGTACTCGTCCTCCAGGCGCGCCGGCGGATACGGGGCGTGATAGCCGCCGACCCGCAGGACGGGCGCCTCCAGGTGGTAGAAGCACCGCTCCGTGATGCGGGCGGCGATCTCCGCGCCCGTGCCCAGGAACACCGGGGCCTCGTGGACCACCACGAGCCGCCGGGTCTTCTCCACGGAGGCCTGGACGGTGTCGAAGTCGATCGGCGACATGGAGCGCAGGTCGACGACCTCCAGGGACTTGCCCTCCTCCTGGGCCGCGTCGGCGACCTCCTGGCAGACCTTCACCATGGGGCCGTACGCCACCAGCGTCAGATCGCTGCCCTCACGGACCACCCGCGCCTTGTGCAGCGGCCCGGGGATCGCGCTCGTGTTGACCTCGGCCTTGTCCCAGTAGCGGCGCTTCGGCTCGAAGAAGATCACCGGGTCGTCGCTCTGGATGGCCTGCTGCATCATCCAGTAGGCGTCCGAGGCGTTCGACGGGGAGACCACCTTCAGGCCCGCCACGTGCGCGAAGAGCGCCTCGGGGGACTCGGAGTGGTGCTCGACGGCACCGATGCCGCCGCCGTACGGGATACGGACGACGACGGGGAGCTTGATCTTGCCGAGCGCCCGCGCGTGCATCTTCGCGAGCTGCGTGACGATCTGGTCGTACGCGGGGAAGACGAAGCCGTCGAACTGGATCTCCACCACGGGCCGGTAGCCGCGCAGCGCGAGACCGATCGCGGTGCCGACGATGCCCGACTCGGCGAGCGGGGTGTCGATGACCCGGTCCTCGCCGAAGTCCTTCTGCAGACCGTCGGTGACCCGGAAGACACCGCCGAGCTTGCCGACGTCCTCGCCCATGATCAGGACCTTGGGGTCGGTGTCGAGGGCCGTGCGCAGCGACTCGTTGATCGCCTTGGCCAGCGCCATCTTTTCTGCTGCCATCGCTACTTGCCCTCCCCTTCATCGGCGAACGACGCCTGGTAGGCGGCGAACTGTGCCCGCTCCTCGTCGACGAGCGCGTGCCCGTCCGCGTACGCGTTCTCGAAGATCGCGAAGTGGTCCGGGTCCGGCATGGCACGCACCACGTCGCGCACCCGCTTGCCCAACGCCTCGCTCTCCGTTTCGAGTTCCGCGAAGAACGCCTCGTCGGCGTGGCCCGCGGCCTCGAGGTAGGCGCGCAGGCGCAGGATCGGGTCCTTCGCCTCCCACGCCTCGCGCTCCTCGTCGGCCCGGTACTTGGTCGGGTCGTCGGACGTGGTGTGCGCGCCCATGCGGTACGTGTACGCCTCCACCAGGGTGGGGCCCTCGCCGTTGCGGGCCCGCTCCAGGGCCCACTTGGTGACCGCCAGGCAGGCGAGGACGTCGTTGCCGTCCACGCGGACGCCCGGGAAGCCGTAGCCCTGCGCGCGCTGGTAGAGCGGGACGCGGGTCTGCTTCTCGGTCGGCTCGGAGATCGCCCACTGGTTGTTCTGGCAGAAGAACACGACGGGGGCGTTGTAGACCGCGGAGAAGGTGAAGGACTCGGCGACGTCGCCCTGGCTGGAGGCGCCGTCCCCGAAGTAGGCGATCACGGCCGAGTCGGCGCCGTCCTTGGCGATGCCCATGGCATAGCCGGTGGCGTGCAGCGTCTGCGAGCCGATGACGATCGTGTACAGGTGGAAGTTGTTGCTGTTCGGGTCCCAGCCGCCGTTGTTCACGCCGCGGAACATGCCGAGCAGGTTCGTCGGGTCCACGCCGCGGCACCAGGCGACGCCGTGCTCCCGATAGGTCGGGAAGACGTAGTCGTCGTCCCGGGTGGCCCGGCCGGAGCCGATCTGTGCGGCCTCCTGACCGAGCATCGAGGCCCACAGGCCCAGCTCGCCCTGGCGCTGCAGCGAGGTGGCCTCGGCGTCGAAGCGACGGCTCAGCACCATGTCCCGGTACAGGCCGCGCAGCTCGTCCGGGGTGATGTCGGCGACGTACGCGTCGTACGTCGCGTCCTTGACCCGCTTGCCTTCCGGGGTCAGCAGCTGGACGAGTTCGGGCTCGGCGCCCGGGGCCGCCTTGGCGGCCGCGCCGGCGCGCTTGCTCGCGGCGGTCTTCGTACCGGCGCTGCGTCGCGGCTTGCGCGCGGCAGTGCTCTCCACGGTCACGTGTGCTCCTCCGTCGGTCCGGCCCCCGGGGTTGCCGGGTGGCCAGTGCGGCTCGCCTGATCCCGATCCCGTGCACGGGGTGGGTGCCACTCGGCCGGGAACAGACGTGACAGGTGCCCCGGCGAGCGCCCTGCAATATGCACGTTACCCAGTGCTCCACATTTCTGTGAAACCCCGCCTGACCTGCGATTTTGCTTGGATTTCCAAGTACTTTGTACTCGGTCTCCCAGGAACGTCGCTTGAGTCGGGGACATGCGCTGGTCACAGCCTTGCAGGGGGCCGGAACACGGGCACGTTATCCCGGTCACCCCGGGGACGGGAAGACTTGACCTCAAGCGGTTATCCGGACCCTGTGTGAAACTGACCCCGTGCACGAAGACGGGAAAATCACCGTATTTCTCCTCGACGACCACGAGGTGGTGCGCCGGGGCGTCCATGAACTGCTGTCGGTGGAGCCCGACATCCAGGTGGTCGGCGAGGCCGGGACGGCCGCCGACGCGCTGGTGCGGATTCCGGCCACCCGCCCGGACGTCGCGGTGCTGGACGTGCGGCTCCCGGACGGCAGCGGCGTGGAGGTGTGCCGCGAGATCCGCTCGCAGGACGAGGGCGTCAAATGCCTCATGCTGACGTCCTACGCCGACGACGAGGCCCTTTTCGAGGCGATCATGGCGGGCGCCTCGGGTTACGTCCTCAAGGCCATCCGGGGCAACGAACTGCTCACGGCCGTCCGGGACGTCGCGGCCGGAAAGTCCCTGCTCGACCCGGTCGCCACGGCCCGGGTACTGGAGCGGCTGCGCGACGGCGGCGGCCCGAAGAGCGACGACCGGCTCGCGCACCTCACCGACCAGGAACGCAGGATTCTCGACCTGATCGGCGAGGGGCTCACCAACCGCGCGATCGGCGAAAGGCTCCATCTCGCGGAGAAGACGATCAAGAATTACGTGTCCAGTCTGCTGTCGAAACTCGGCATGGAACGCCGTTCCCAGGCGGCCGCCTATGTGGCCCGCCTGCAGGCGGAGAATCAGCAGCGCTGACCGCACCACGGAGAATCAGCCGTACCGGCGGCACCCATTCGGGACTTTCGTCCCTCCTTCCCGGGGCGAGCGGCTCTTTTTCCCGGTGCCGCCCGTGCCGGACATTGAGGGGCATGCCCACCGACGAACAACTCGCCGTGGACCTCCTCGGCCGGGTCGCCCACGGCCGCGCGGCCACCAGCGTGCGCGCGCTGCCCGCTCTCGCCCTCGCCCGCCACGTCGTGGCGGACGGCCGCGTCCTGCTGCGCATGCACCGGGGCCAGGGACACCATCTCGCCCGCAGCGGGGGCGTCGTCGCGTACGGCTCCGACAACCTCGGCTCCGCCGGTCCCGGCGAGAGCGTGTGGTCCGCCCAGATCGTCGGCCCCTGCGAGCGCATCGAGCCGACCCCGGCCCAGCGGGAGCTCTTCGGACCCGGGCCGCGGTGCGTGGACGGCGAGCCCTTCGACCCGGTCCATCTGGTGATCGAGCCCCGGTTCGCCACCGTGCACACCACCGACGGTGGCCTGTAACGGCGATTCCGGCACGTCCTGTGACCGAAGACGACTGTGTGTGACAAGCGCGAGGTCAGCGCCCCGGCTCGTGCCCTAGCATCTGGCGCGTGCCGCGCTCATCTGTACCACCCCCTGCACCTCATGCGCCCCCCTTGGGTGCTCTGCTGCGCCGCTACGCCGCCGGGTCCGCGCTGACCTGCGAGCCCGTCGACCAGGGCCTGCTCAACCGCGGCTACCGGCTGCGCACCACACGCGGCCGGTACTTCCTGAAGCACCACTTCGACCCCGAGACCGCCGACCCCGCCGCGATCGTCCGGCAGCACCGCGCCACCCAGCGCCTCGCGGACCTCGGTGTCCCCGTCGCCCCGCCGCTGGCGGGCACCGACGGCCGTACGGTGGCGGTCGTCGGCGGGCACACCTGGGCCCTGCATCCCTGGATCGACGGCGGCCACCGGCACGGCGGCCAGCTGACCGAGGAGGAGTGCCGGCGGCTGGGCGCGCTCCTCGGCGTCGTGCACGCCTCCCTGGAGCGGGTGATGCCGCCGGACCGCCGGGGACCGGCGAAGCCCGCGGACGGCGCCGATCCCGCGCGGACCCTCGCCCTCATCGACGACCTGCTCGCGCACGTACACCGCCACCACCCCCCGGACGCCTTCGACGAACTGGCCCGGCACCGGCTGCTCGAACGGCGGGTCCTCCTGGAGGAGCACGCCGGCCGGAGGCCCCCGCGGGGCGGCTCGGTGGGGTGGGTGCACGGCGACTTCCACCCGTTCAACCTGCTCTACCGGGACGGCGAGCCGGCGGCGATCGTCGACTGGGACAGACTGGGCGTCCAGCCGCGTGCGGAGGAGGCGGTCCGCGCCGCGGTGATCTTCTTCGTCCGCCCGGTCGGCACCCTGGACCTGGCGAAGGTGCGGGCCTACGCGCGCGCGTACCGGCGCTCCGCGGGCGCCTCCCCGGCCGAGCTCACGGCCGCCGTCCACCGCGTCTGGTGGGAGCGCCTCAACGACTTCTGGATACTGCGCTGGCACTACGAGCGCGGCGACACCCGCGCCGACCCGCAGTTCCCCGCGGCCTCCGCGCTGGTGGTGTGGTGGACCCGGGAGTACGACGCGGTGCGCGAGGCGTTCGCGGGGTGAGCCGCGGGCCCCGGCCCGCCGGGGGTGCCGCGGAAACGCCACGCGCGCGTGGGGCCCCGCCTCCGGGGCTCCACGCGCGCGTGAAGGAAAGCGATGTGCCCGCTCAGGGGCCCTCGACGTCCCCGCTGCCGGAGGGCTCCGGCGACTCCTCCGGATCGGGCGACTCCGGAGTCGCCGACGGCGTCGTCTTGGTCGGCGGCACCTTGGTGGGCGCGGTCTTCGTCGGCTTCTCCGACGGCTCGCCGGTCGGGGTGTCGGACGGCGAGTACGACGGCGACCAGTCGTCGCCGGTGCCCGTGCCGGTCCCGCTGTCCGTGGAGTCGTCCGTGGCGTCGCCCGTGGAGTCGTCGCTCGGGCTCGCGTCCTTGTCCTTGTCCTTGGTCGTGGACGCCGTGGGCGACGTCGTGGTGCCGTTGCCCCCGCCGCCACCGCCCCCGGTGGTGTTCAGCGCGAGCGCCACTCCGGCCGCGATCGCGATGATCGCGAAGACCGCGAGGATCCACAGCTTGCCGCGGCCGCTGCCCCGGTTGCCGTGCCCCTCGAAGCCCCCGTCGTCCCCGCCGCCGGTCTGCGGCAGCAGCGGCGAGGGGATCTGCGCCGTGCCGGAGTCGCCGGGATGCGGCAGCATGCCCGCGCCCGCGAAGCCCGCCGCCGGGGTGTGCCGCCCCTCCTGCAGGGTCACGGGCCCGGTGTTCCAGGTGCCGGTGTGGCCGCCCTGGTCGTACAGCATCTGCAGCGCGTACTGGACCAGTCCGCGCATCTCCTCGGCGGTCTGGAACCGGTCGTCGGGCTCCTTCGCCAGCGCACGCATCACGAGGCCGTCGAGCTCCGGCGGCACCGTGTCCGAGACGCTCGACGGGGGCGCCGGAATGTCCTGGACGTGCTGGTAGACCACGGACAGCGGTGTCTCACCGGTGAACGGGGGCCGCAGCGCGAGCAGTTCGTACAGCAGGCAGCCGGTCGCGTACAGGTCGGAGCGGTGGTCGACGGCCTTGCCGAGCGCCTGCTCCGGGGAGAGGTACTGGGGCGTGCCCATGACCATGCCGGTCTGGGTCATCGTCGACTGCGCGCCGTGCAGGGCGCGGGCGATGCCGAAGTCCATCACCTTCACGGCGCCGGTGTCGGTGATGATGACGTTGGCCGGCTTGATGTCGCGGTGCACGATGCCGTGCTGGTGCGAATAGGCCAGCGCCTCCAGGACACCGGAGACGATGATCAGCGCCTGCTCCGGGCCGGGGGCCTCGGCGTTGAGCAGCAGGTCGCGGATCGTGCGGCCCTCGACGATCTCCATCACGATGTACGGGACGACCCCGTGGCCGACGGCGTCCTCGCCGGAGTCGTACACGGCGACGACCGCGTGGTGGTTGAGACCGGCCACCGACTGGGCCTCGCGCGTGAAGCGGGCCTTGGAGACCGGGTCCTCGGCCAGGTCGGACCGGAGCAGCTTGACCGCGACGGTGCGGCCCAGACGTACGTCCTCGGCCGCGAACACCTCGGCCATACCGCCCCGGCCGAGTCTGCGGGTCAGCCGATATCGGCCGTCGCCGACCAGTCCGCCGTTACCCCACATCTCCGGCGCATCTGACATACCGCCGCCAGTCGCCTCGGGGTCGGACGGGCCCTGAGCGCGCTGCTGCTGTGCCATCAGTCCTCGCCGTCGTTTCTGCCCGCGGTCTGCGCGGTGGTTGTTACGGTCTCCGTCGAGCCACGCTACAGGCTCCACGCAAGGCGCCGGTCCGAGTTCGATTCGAGATGAACCGGCCATGAAACCCGCACCGGGTCTCCGCGTGCAAATCCTGTGTACCGGCCGTACGCCGGCTGTAACGCTTCCGCGACTCTTCTTTCGCGTACGGTCACGGAACGGGCACCGAGCTTGACGTGTCACTGCCCTCGGGCAGACTTGGCCGGGAATAGCACATTGGATCACTGAGGACCGATCGCCGACCGCGGGAGCACACCAGCCGCTGCCGCCGCGCCAATGGGGGACGCAGAAACATGAGCCAGGACGGCGCACAGGGCCGGTACGCGGGGCGTGCGGTCGCCGGCGGGCGCTACCAGCTGCGTGACTTGCTCGGCGAGGGCGGCATGGCCTCGGTGCACCTCGCGTACGACTCGGTGCTCGACCGCCAGGTCGCGATCAAGACGCTGCACACCGAACTCGGACGCGAGCAGGCCTTCCGCGAGCGGTTCCGCCGCGAGGCCCAGTCGGTGGCCAAGCTCACGCACACGAACATCGTCTCGGTCTTCGACACCGGCGAGGACGACCTCGACGGCATGACGACGCCCTACATCGTCATGGAGTACATCGAAGGCCACCCGCTCGGCTCGGTCCTCGACACGGACATCCGGCAGTACGGCGCCATGCCCGCCGACAAGGCCCTGAAGATCACCGCGGACGTCCTGGCCGCCCTGGAGATCAGCCACGAGATGGGCCTGGTCCACCGGGACATCAAGCCGGGCAACGTGATGATGACGAAGCGCAACGTCGTCAAGGTGATGGACTTCGGCATCGCCCGCGCCATGCAGTCCGGGGTCACGTCGATGACCCAGACGGGCATGGTCGTCGGCACCCCGCAGTACCTCTCTCCGGAGCAGGCCCTCGGCCGGGGCGTGGACGCGCGCAGCGACCTCTACTCGGTCGGCATCATGCTGTTCCAACTGGTCACCGGGCGGCTTCCGTTCGAGGCGGACTCGCCGCTCGCCATCGCGTACGCGCACGTCCAGGAGGAGCCGGTCGCGCCCTCCTCGGTCAACCGCGCGCTGCCCCCGGCCGTGGACGCCCTGGTCGCCCGCGCGCTCAAGAAGAACCCGAACGAGCGTTTCCCGAGCGCCGAGGCGATGCGCGACGAATGCCTGCGCGTGGCCCAGTCCCTGCAGCCGGCGACGCCGAACATCGTGCCGGGCGCCCAGACCTCCAGCGGGGCCGGTGTCGGCTCCGCGGTCTTCCCGCCGGTCGACCAGTCGGCCCCGGCCCCGACGGGCCCGGTGCAGACGCCCTACCAGCCCGGACCCTACGGCCCGCCCACCCCGGCGCACGCGCACACTCCGGCGCCGTCGTACGGCTATCCGCAGCAGGGCGGCTACCAGACCCCGCAGCAGACCTCGGCGTACTCGCCGCAGCAGGGCACGTCGACCCCGCCGCCGTACAACCTGACGCCGCACTCCCCGGCGCCGGGCGGCTCCGGCGGCAAGAGCAACAAGGGTGTGATCATCGGTTCGGTCGTCGTCGCGCTGGTCGCCATAGGCGGTCTGATCACGGCACTCACGATGAGCGGCGGTGACGACGACAGGCGCGGCGGTGGCGACTCCACCGCCTCGGCCTCCGCGTCCGAGGTCGCGGGCCACAAGGGCCCGGACACGACGAAGACGATCGAGACGACCGAGTGCACGGAGCCGGACGAGTCGTACAACGACCCGGACAAGATCAAGGTCCCCGAGTTCACCTTCAAGTACATCAAGTCGGTCAAGTCCTGTTTCCAGGCCGCCGGTTGGCAGATGAACATCAAGGACATCGACGAGAACACCTACGGCGAGGGGATGGTCATGGACCAGTTCCCCGCCGCGGGCACGGACGTGGACCCCAAGAACATGCCCGACATCGAGCTGAGGGTCTCGACGGGCGACCCGTCCTGACGGACGGCTGAGGCCGGTCCGCCGGCCGCACCGACACGGCGAAGGGCCCGGCACGTGGGTGCCGGGCCCTTCGTCTGCGCGTCCGTCCGGTCGGGCCGGCCGGGACGGCCCGGGGTCCGTGCCCCGGGGCCCGGCGATCCGGCGGATCTAGAGGTACGGGCCGCCCGAGCGGCCGCCCGCGCGCGGGTCCTCCTCGTCGTCACCGCCGCCCATTCCCGGGGGCAGGGCCCTGCGCATCTGCTCCAGCTGAGCCCTGGCCGCCATCTGCTGGGCGAACAGGGTCGTCTGGATCCCGTGGAAAAGGCCCTCCAGCCACCCCACCAGCTGGGCCTGCGCGATCCGCAGTTCGGCGTCGCTCGGCGTCCCCCCTTCGGTGAAGGGGAGGGACAGCCGCTCCAGCTCCTCGACGAGCTCGGGCGCCAGCCCGTCCTCCAGCTCCTTCACCGAGCTGGCGTGGATCTCCTTGAGACGCACCCGGCTGGCCTCGTCCAGAGGGGCCGCGCGCACTTCCTCCAGCAGCTGCTTGATCATGCTGCCGATCCGCATCACCTTGGCGGGCTGTTCCACCATCTCCGTCACCGGGACCTCGCGGGAGTCGTCGTCTCCGGCGCCGCCGAGAGGCAGTCCGTCCTGGCCCACGACCAGGATCTGGGGGTTCTCCGGCGACCGTTCGTTCCTCGGCATCTCCATGCCGCCATTGTCTCGCACACGTCCACCTCATCACGGTGGTGCCCCCTCCGGAGGATGATCCACCGCGTACGGGCCGAGATGCCGGACTCGTCACCCCATGTGAGTCTTGTTCCGTTGATCTTGGCGACCCTCGCACCGGGAGGGGGTCACGGACGTGACTCCAGGGCTCCGCACACAGCGGCACCACGGCCATGCGCGGCGCGCGGCGGGCCTGGGACTGCTGCTGGTCCTGCTGACCGGCGGCACCACCCGGACGGCGTACGCGGCCCCGTCCGCGCACGAGGCGGGGCCACGGCCCTCGCCGAGCGCCTCCGCGTCCCGCACCGCGTCGGCGGCGGCGTCCCCCGCACCGGCCGCGGACGCGTCCCGCGCCGGGAGCCGGGCGGGCGAGGGCCGGGAGCGCCCGGGACGGGAGGAGCCGGACCCGCGGGAGGACGACGCGGGACCGACGTACACGGACCGCGACCCCGGCAGCCGCAAGCGGCCCGAACACCCCGACCGGCCCGCCGACGGGGACGACACGGAGCGCGCGGACGCCACCGCCGACGCGGACGACCCGCAGGACTCCGGCACCGCGGACGGCGACGGCACCCCGGAGAGCGCGGTCGCCCCCGAACCGCCGCAGGACGCGGCGCGGCAGCCGGGCGGGCCGGGCCTCACCCGGTCCGCGCCGGAGGAGCCCGTGCTGCGGATACTGCCGCTGGGCAGCGGACTGATCCTCATCGGCTGCGGTCTGGGCCTCGCCTTCCTGGCCCTGCGGACCCGGCGCGGCTGAGAGCCGCCGAGGCGCCCGCGCCGAGCGGGCTACTCCACGACGAGCAGCACCTTGCCGATGTGCCCGCTCTCCTCCAGCACCCGGTGCCCCGTGGCCGCGTCGCTCATCGGGATCTCCCGGTCCACGATCGGCCGTACGTGACCGGCGGAGATCAGCGGCCACACGTGCTCACGCACGGCGGCAACGATGGACGCCTTCTCACCGAGCGGTCGGGCCCGCAGCGAGGTCGCGCTGATCGCGGCCCGCTTGCCGAGGAGCGTGCCGATGTTCAGCTCGCCCTTGACGCCGCCCTGCATGCCGATGATCGCCAGCCGCCCGTTGACGGCCAGCGCCCGGACGTTGCGCTCCAGGTACTTGGCGCCCATGTTGTCGAGGATGACGTCGGCGCCCGCTCCGTCGGTGGCCCGCTCCAGCTCCTCGACGAAGTCCTGCTCGCGGTAGTTGACGAGGACGTCCGCACCGAGATCGGCGCAGAACTGCAGCTTCTCCTTGGTGCCGGCGGTGACGGCGACCTTGGCGCCGACCGACTTCGCCAGCTGGATCGCCATGGTGCCGATGCCGCTGGAGCCGCCGTGCACGAGCAGCGTGTCGCCGGGACGGAGGTGGGAGATCATGAAGACGTTGGACCAGACCGTGCAGGTCACCTCGGGCAGGGCCGCCGCCAGACGCAGGTCGACTCCGTCCGGAACGGGCAGCAGCTGACCGGCCGGGACGGCGACCTTCTCGGCGTACCCGCCGCCCGAGAGCAGCGCGCACACCTCGTCCCCGACGGCCCACCCCGACACCCCGGGGCCCAGGGCGGCGATCCGCCCGGAACATTCGAGGCCGGGGTACGGGGACGCGCCGGGCGGCGGGTTGTAGAAACCCTGCCGTTGCAGCAGATCCGCTCGGTTGACGGCACTGGCCACCACCTCGACCAGGACTTCGCCCTCCCCGGGCACCGGATCCGGGACGTCGTCCCACACCAGCGCCTCGGGACCACCAGGTTCGGGAATCGTGATCGCTCGCATGCCGCGAGGCTACTTCAGGAGACCCGCACGATCGTGATGAGACGGTCCGTCAACTCCAGCGTGCCGATGGCCGGATCGTCGTACCCGAGCACCCGGTGGCCGCGTACCACGCTCACGATCAGCTCCCCGGTCTCGCGCACGCCCTTGCCGACCTCGGCCTTTATGACCGGGCGTTCCACGATGTCCAGGCCGCTGCCCTGCTGGATGAGGTCCTCCATGACCAGGCCCGCGCTGGGGCTGAGGACGGAGAGCCCGAGCAGCCGGCCCGCCGCACCGGCGCTGGTGATGACGGCGTCGGCGCCGGACTGCCGCAGCAGAGGGGCGTTCTCCTCCTCCCGCACCGCGGCCACGATCTTCGCCGCGGGGTTGAGCTGCCGGGCCGTCAGGGCGACGAGCACCGCCGTGTCGTCCCGCTGCGTGGCGATGATGATCTGCCGCGCCCGCTGCACCTCGGCCCGCAGCAGCACGTCGCTGCGCGTCGCGTCCCCGACCACGCCCGCGTAGCCCTCGGCCACCGCCGCGTCGACCACCTTCGAGCCGGGGTCGACGACGACGATCCGCTCCTTCTTCAGTCCGGTCGCACAGACGGTCTGCACCGCGGACCGCCCTTTCGTCCCGAAACCGACCACCACCGTGTGGTCACGCAAGGCGGGCCTCCCACGAATCGACGGACGTCACCCGCGCCGACGTTACCCATCCGGAGGCCAAGATCCGAGAGCATGGCCTCCGGTGCCGGCCGACGACCGGACCGCGAGCCGCTGGGAGCAGGCCATGAACGGGCAACAACGACCGCCCAGAACCGCCGTACGCCGCGAGGACACGGGCCGAGGGAGCACGGGCCGGAGGGACGCCCGGGGCGACGGCGCCCGCGGGAGGGAGCGGGGCGGCGCGGGCCGCTTCCCCATCCTCCGTTCCCTCTGGTACCGGTCGCGCACCGAGGCCCTGGACGACGCCGAGGCGGGCCGCTCGATCCGGCTGCCCGTGGAGGGCACCGTGCCGCCGCTCCAGCAGGTGCTGCGGCGGCTGGCCATGGCGCTGCTGGTCCTCGCCCTCACCACGCTCCTGGTCTGGGTCGACCGGTCCGGCTACAGCGACAGCTCCGACCAGACGGTCGACCTCCTCGACGCCGCGTACTACGCGACCGTGACCCTCTCCACCACCGGCTACGGCGACATCACCCCGGTCAGCGACTCGGCCCGGCTCATCAACATCCTGGTCATCACCCCGCTGCGCGTGCTGTTCCTGATCATCCTGGTCGGCACCACCCTGGAAGTCCTCACCGAGCGCACCCGGCAGCAGGTGCGCATCCACCGCTGGCGCTCGCGGATGCGGGACCACGTGGTGGTCGTCGGGTACGGGACCAAGGGCCGGCACGCCGTCGAGACGCTGCTGGGGCAGGGCATCGCCCGGGACCGGATCGTCGTCGTCGACCCCCAGCCGAAGACGGTGGACGCGGCCGGCAGCGACGGGCTGGTGTCCGTCCTCGGGGACGCCACCCGGTCCGACACCCTCCTCAAGGCCGAGATCCAGCACGCCGCCCAGGTGATCGTCGCCCCGCAGCGCGACGACACCGCGACGCTCGTCACCCTCACCGCCCGCCAGCTCAACCGGCGCGCCACGATCGTCGCCGCCGTCCGGGAGGACGAGAACGTGCCGCTGCTCAAGCAGAGCGGCGCCGACATGGTCGTCACCAGTTCCAGTTCGGCCGGCCGGCTGCTGGGCGTGTCGGTGGCCAGCCCGCACGCCGCCGACGTCCTGGAGGGCCTGATGACCTACGGCAGCGGCCTCGACCTGTCGGAACGGCCGGTGTCCGAGCGGGAGATCGGGGCCGCGCCGCACGACTGCACCGACCTCGTGGTGGCCGTCGTACGCGGCAGGAAGGTCCTCGACCAGGCCGCTCCCGACACCGCGCCCCTGCGGGCGGGCGACCGCCTGATCACGATCAGCCGGACGGCGAACGGCGGGCACCGTCCGTAGCGCAGCCCGGGTCCGCCCGCCGCGAGCCGCCCGGTGCTCCGGTCAGTCCAGGCACGCCTCGAGCCCGGCCAGCGCCCAGGGCAGGTCGAGGATCTCCAGCTCCTGACCGGCCCGGGCGCCGCCGGGAGGTACGACGGCGAGCGCGTCGGAGGCGGCGATGCCCCGCAGCATGGCCGGCCCGTTGTAGTGCAGCGGCACGGCCTGCTCGCCGCGCAGCGCGACGGGAACGAGCCGGGTGTCGTACGGATGCCCGTGCACCGCTTCCCCGAGGGGCATCGCGTACGGCTCCGGAGCCGTCCGTCCGGCCAGGGTGCGCAGCAGGGGTTCGGCGAGCGTGAGCAGCCCGGAGACGGCGGCGAGGGGGTTGCCGGGCAGGCCGACGAGGTGCTGGTCCTCCTTGGTGCGGGCCAGCAGCATGGGGTGCCCGGGGCGGACCTCGACGCCGTCCACGAGGAGTTCGGCGCCGAGCCGTCCGAGGACGGGGTGCACGTGGTCCACGGGGCCGGAGGCGGTGCCGCCGGTGGTGACGATCAGGTCGGCGGCGGAGCCCGCGATCGCCCTGCGCAGGGCGTCAGCGTCGTCGCCCAGCCTGCGCACGGCGACGACCTCGGCGCCGAGCGACCGCAGCCAGGGCGGCAGCATGGGGCCGAGCGCGTCCCTGATCAGCCCGTCCCGGGGGAGACCGGCGGTGAGCAGCTCGTCGCCGAGGACCAGGACTTCGGCCCGCGGGCGGGGCCGGACGGCGAGCGTGTCGTAGCCGGCGGCCGCGGCGAGGCCCAGCACGGCCGGCGTGACCACCGCGCCGACCGGCAGCAACTGGTCGCCGCTGCGGCACTCCTGGCCGCGCGGGCGGATGTCCTGACCGTGCACGACGTCGCGGGTCGGGTGCAGCCGCCCCTTGTCGTCGAGCCGTCCGTGCTCACCGCGCAGGACGGCGGTCACGTCCTGCGGGATGCCGGCGCCGGTGGCGATGCGCACGGCCTCGCCGTCGGTGAGCCGTTCCGGCCGGGCGTCCCCGGCCAGCACTCCTTCGGCGCGCACGACCCAGGGACCCGGGCCGGCCACCGCCCACCCGTCCATCGCGGAGGTGTCGAAGGAGGGCAGGTCGGTGAGCGCGGCGAGCGGCGCGGCGAGGACCAGACCGAGGGAGGCGTCGACCGGCACGGAGACCGGCGCCCGGCGGGCCCCGGCACGGCCGGCCCGTTCGGCGACGGCGCGCGCCCGCGGCCAGGGGGTGGCCCGGTGTTCGCCGGGAGCGCTCCGCTGCGCCTGCCGCTCGCCGTCGGGGGCGGGCTCGGGCACCGGACGGCTCTGGGGCATCGGCACGGCATCTCCCTTGACCAGGGCGAGGGCCTCCTCGACGTCGAAGTCCTCGTCCTCCTGGCTGTCGCGGGTGCCGCGGGCGGCGGTCATCCGGCGTCCGGCCGACCGGCGGGACCCTCACCGGACGCCCCGGAGGCCGGGGTGGCCGGTTCACCGCCGGACGGCGTGGCCGGGGCGTCGGAGGCGGGGGTGGCCTCGTCCGCCCAGGCGAGTGCCAGCGCCGACGCCCGGCGGGCGGCTTCGGCCACCGCCTCGGGGCCTCCCCCGGCGCGGGCCGCCGCGTACCCCACGAGGAACGTGGTCAGCGGCGCCGAGGGGCGGGCCACCGAGTGCGCGGCGTCGCGGGCGAGGTCCAGCAGGACGCCGGTGTCGACGTCCAGGTCGATGCCCAGTTCGTCCTTGACTGCGGAGATCCATTCATCCAACACGTGCCCATGCTCCCTGATGCGTGACCGAGCGGCGGCGATGTCGTCCCAGGTGTCGCAGTCGAAGGACGCGACGGGATCGGCGATACGGGTGAGGTCGAGGGCGGCGGTGACCCGCCGCAGCGGCAGCCCGGTCAGCCCGCCGTGCTCGACCCCGAGCCCGCGGAGCACTCGCCGCAGCGCCTCCGCGCGGTACACGGCGACCAACGGCTGCTCCCGCCCCCCGGAATCGGTGAGGAGAACTCCGTCGGCGAGCGAACCGGGGAGACCGGGGGCGGGGGTGGCGGACTGAGCGGTGGCAGAACCGGGGTCACGCGGACCGGCGTCGGCCGGACCGGGGGTTCCCGCACCGGGGGTGGCCGGACCGGGGGCGCCTGGACCGGGGGTTCCCTCACCGGGGGCGGCCGACTCCGAGGCGTACGCCCCGGCGGGGCCCGAGCCGGGGGCGCGCGGGCCGGGGGCGGCCGGATCGGGGGTTCCCGCACCGGGGGCGCCTGGACCGGGGGTTCCCTCACCGGGGGTGGCCGACTCCGAGGCGTACGCCCCGGCGGGGCCCGAGCCGGGGCTGTCCGCACCGGCGATGGCAGAGCCGGCGGGGCCACGGCCAGGGGCACCCGCGCCGGAGGGGCCGGCAGCGGTGTCGGCCGGTCCGGCGGTTCCCGCACCGAGAGTGGCCGGGCTGGGGTCGCCTGGACCGAAGGCGGCCGGACCGGGAGTTCCCGCACCGAAGATGGCCGGACCGGGGGTTCCCGCACCGGGGGCGGCCGGACCGGGGGCGCCTGGACCGGGGGTTCCCGACTCCGACGCGTACGACCCGTTGGGGTCCGAGCCGGGGCTGTCCGCACCGGCGATGGCAGAGCCGGCGGTGCCACGGCCAAGGGCACCCGCGCCGGAGGAACCGGCACCGGTGTGGGCGGGAGCGGCGGGGCCTCGGCGGAGCGCCGTCAGCAGGCGCCGTACCGTTCCCGCCGTCAGGAACGGCAGGTCGGCGGAGAGGACCACGACGTACTCGGCGGTGACGTGCCGCAGGCCCGCGTCCAGCGCGGCGACGGGGCCCGCCCCGGGCGGATCCTCGCGTGCCCACACCACGGGCCGGGCGGTCGGCCGCGGACCGGCCACGACGACGGTGGTCCCGGCACCGGCACACGCGGCCAGCACCCGGTCGAGCAGCGCCCGTCCGCCCACCCGCACCCCGGGCTTGTCCGCGCCCCCCAGCCGCCGCGCGCCGCCCCCGGCGAGCACGACGGCGTCGTACACGGCGGGCGCGGCGGGCGCGGTGGAGCCGCCCCCCGCGACGGGAGCGACGGAGGCATCGGCGGGGCCGCCGGCGGCGCCCGCCGTCTCGTGCGCGGTCATCCCCCGAGTATGGGCGCCCGATGGATCATTGCCACCCCCGTGCACAGCATGTGGACGGGGGCGGCCCGAGGGACGACTACAGCGTCCGCAGCAGCACCGCAGGCTGCTCCACGCAGTCCGCGACATGGCGCAGGAAGCCCCCCGCGGTGCCTCCGTCGCACACCCGGTGGTCGAAGGTGAGCGAGAGCTGCACGACCTGCCGGACCGCCAGCTCCCCCTCGTGCACCCACGGCTTGGGGATGATGCGGCCGACGCCGAGCATGGCCGCCTCCGGGTGGTTGATGATCGGCGTGGAGCCGTCGACACCGAACACGCCGTAGTTGTTCAGCGTGAACGTGCCGCCCGTGAGGTCCCCCGGCGTCAGCGTCCCGGTCCGCGCCGACTCGGTGAGCCGGGCGAACTCCGCGCCGAGCGACTCCGCGTCCCGCGTGTGCGCGTCCCGGACGACGGGCACGACGAGCCCGCGCTCGGTCTGGGCGGCGAAGCCCAGATGCACCCGGTCCAGCCGCACGATCTCGCGGGCGTCCATGTCGACCGTCGAGTTGAGCTCGGGGTAGCGGGCCAGCGCGGCGGTGCAGATACGCGCGAGCAGCGCCAGCAGCGAGATCTTGGGCCCGCCGGCCGCGTTCATCGCCGCGCGCGCCCGCATGAGCTCCGTCGCGTCGGCGTCCACCCAGCAGGTCGCGTCGGGGATCTCGCGCCGGCTCCGGGAGAGCTTGTCGGCGACGGCACCACGGACCCCGCGCAGCGGTACCCGGACACCGTCCGCGGCGGCCGAGGTCCGGGCGGCCCCGGCCGGGGCGGCGACCCCCATGCCGTTGCCCTGCGCACCCGGGAGCTCCGGCGCGACGGCGGGGGAGGCGCCCGCGGCGGCCCCGCGCTCGGCCGGCACACGCGCCGCGCCCTGCCCGGAAGCGGCTGCCCGCAGGGCGTACTCGACGTCCGCCCGGAGGATCAGCCCGTCCGGGCCCGAACCCTCCAGCTCGCGCAGGTCGAGCCCGTTCTCGCGGGCGAGCCGGCGCACCAGCGGCGAGATCACCGGAACGGGCCCGTCCGCCCTCGGCCCACCGACGACCGGACCACCCGCACCGTCGGCCCGGCCCGCCGCGACGGCCTCGGACCGGAACGTGTCCGGCACGACGACCGGCGCCGGCACGACGCCCGCACCGGCCGCGCCGGACGCGCCCGCCGGGGCCGGGGCGGCCGTCTCGGCGGACGCGGACGCCGCTGCGGCCCCCGCGTCCGCGAAAGCGTCCTGACGGCGCCCGGACACGGACGGCGTCGGCCGCACTCTCCTGCGCCGCGAGGGCGGCGCCTGCGTGCCGTATCCCACCAGCACGTTGCCCGAACCCTCGTCGCCGTCGGACGACGCGGGCGCCCCGACCGCGACCGTGATCAGGGGGGCGCCGACGGGCAGCTCGCTGCCCTCGTCACCGAACCGGGCGGTGACCACGCCCCCGTAGGGACACGGCACCTCGACCATCGCCTTGGCCGTCTCGACCTCGACGACCGGCTGGTCCACGGCGACGACGTCACCGACCTGGACGAGCCAGCGGACGATCTCCGCCTCGGTGAGCCCCTCCCCGAGGTCGGGCAGCTTGAACTCCAGCACCTGGGCCATCAGCTCTCGCCCTCCCATTGCAGCCGTGCCACCGCGTCCAGGATCCGGTCGACGCCCGGCAGGTGGTGGCGCTCCAGCATCGGCGGCGGATACGGGATGTCGAACCCGGCCACCCGGAGCACCGGCGCCTCCAGGTGGTGGAAGCAGCGCTCGGTGATCCGCGCGGCGATCTCCCCGCCCGGACCGCCGTACCCGCCGGACTCGTGGACGACGACGGCGCGTCCGGTCCGCCGGACGGCGGCGCAGACCGTCTCGTCGTCGAAGGGCACCAGGGAGCGCAGGTCGACGACTTCGAGGTCCCAGCCCTCGGCCCGCGCCGCCTCGGCCGCCTCCATGCACACCGGCACGGACGGGCCGTACGTGACGAGGGTGGCGCTCCGGCCCGGGCGCCGCACCACCGCGCGGCCGATCGGCTCGACGGCGGACGGCTCCTGCGGGTTCCAGGAGTCCTTCGACCAGTACAGCCGCTTGGGCTCCAGGAAGACGACGGGGTCGTCGGAGGCGATGGCCTCGCGCAGCAGCCCGTAGGCGTCGGCCACGGTGGCGGGCGTGACGACGTGGAGACCGGGCGTCGCCATGTAGTACGCCTCGGAGGAGTCGCTGTGGTGCTCGACGCCGCCGATACCGCCCCCGTAGGGCACGCGGATGGTGATCGGCAGCGGCATCGCGCCGCGCGTGCGGTTGCGCATCCGCGCGACGTGGCTGATCAGCTGCTCGAACGCCGGATAGGCGAACGCGTCGAACTGCATCTCCACGACGGGGCGCAGCCCGTACATGGCCATGCCGACGGCGGTGCCGAGGATGCCCGCCTCCGCGAGGGGCGTGTCCGTGCAGCGGTCCTCGCCGAACTCCGCGGCGAGCCCGTCGGTGACCCGGAAGACACCGCCGAGCGCGCCGACGTCCTCGCCCATGACGTGGACCGTCGGGTCCTCGGCCATGGCGTCCCGCAGCGCGCGCCCGAGGGCCTGCGCCATGGTGGCGGGTTTCAGGGCCACGGTCGTCATCGGCCGGCCCCTTCCGCGCCGTGCGTGCCGTCGGCCTCGGCTTCGAGCTCCGCGCGCAACTGCGCCTCCTGCTCCCGCAGTTGCGGGGTGGGCTCGGCATACACATGGGCGAACAGGTCCATCGGGTCGAGCACTGGGTCCTGGTTCATCCGCTCGCGCAGGTCCGCGGCCATCGCCTCGGCGTCCTCGCGCGCGGCCCGTATGCCGTCCTCGTCGAGCCAGCCGCGCTCGGTCAGCTCCTGCTCCAGCAGGGCGATCGGGTCGTGCGCGCGCCAGGTCTCGACCTCGGCGTCACCGCGGTAGCGGGTGGCGTCGTCGGCGTTCGTGTGGGCGTCGATGCGGTACGTGACGGCCTCGACGAGCGTCGGACCGCCCCCGGCGCGCGCGTGCCGCACGGCCTCGGTGAGGACCTCGTGCACGGCGGCCGCGTCGTTGCCGTCGACCAGTCGTCCCGGCATCCCGTAGCCCACGGCCTTGTGGGCCAGGGAGGGGGCCGCGGTCTGCTTGGCGAGCGGCACGGAGATGGCGAAGCCGTTGTTCTGCACCAGGAAGACGACCGGGGCCTGCCACACGGCGGCGAAGTTCAGCGCCTCGTGGAAGTCGCCCTCGCTGGTGCCGCCGTCACCGACCATGGCGAGCGCGACCACGTCGTCGCCCTTGAGTCGGGCGGCGTGGGCGAGGCCCACCGCGTGCGGGAGCTGGGTGGCGAGCGGGGTGCACAGGGGGGCGATGCGGTGCTCGCGCGGGTCGTAGCCGGTGTGCCAGTCGCCGCGCAGCAGGGTGAGGGCCTCGACGGGGTCGAGGCCGCGGGCGACGGCCGCCAGGGTGTCCCGGTAGCTCGGGAAGAGCCAGTCGCGCTCCTCCAGGACGAGCGCGGCGGCGACCTCGCAGGCCTCCTGACCGGTGGTGGAGGGGTACACGGCGAGGCGGCCCTGCTTGGTGAGGGCCGTGGCCTGCGTGTTGTAGCGGCGGCCGCGGACCAGCTGGGCGTACAGCCGGCGCAGCAGGTCGGGGTCGGCCTGCGCGGCGGCCTCGGTGCCGAGGACGCGATGGGGCAGCGCGTCGGGCAGCAGCGGCGCGGGGTCGGTGCGTGGCTGCCAGGCGGGCGGCGGTGTGGGCCGGTAAGCGCCTCGCTGCTCCATGACCGTCATGACGGCACCTCCTCGTGGGAGCGGCTGGAAGAGACGCATCGGGTGTGATGCGCCTCACCTACCGATTGTTCGGTCGTCGGCACATTTTGGCTACAGGCACCGCCAGGCTGTGGACAAACGGTTCTGCACAGCCTGAGATGGACGCAGTACGTCCATGGTAGGGAGGCGGGGGGACATGGCACCTGAACAAATGGCCGAGGGACCCGAGCCCGGACCGGGGCTGCCGCCCGCCCGCCCGCTCGACGCCATCGATCAGGACATCCTGCAGATGCTCCAGGCGGACGGCCGCGCCTCGATACGCTCCGTGGCCGAGCGCGTCCACGTGTCCCGGGCCAACGCCTACGCGCGGATCAACCGGCTCATCGAGGACGGCGTCATCCGCGGCTTCGGAGCCCGCGTCAACCACGAGCGCGCCGGACAGGGCACCTCGGCGTACATCACCCTCAAGATCGTGCAGAACTCCTGGCGCACGGTGCGCGCACAGCTGCGGGCGCTGCCCGGGGCCGCCCACATCTCGCTGGTGGGCGGTGACTTCGACGTCCTGCTCCTGGTGCACACCCCGCACAACCGGGCACTGCGCGAGCTGGTGCTCACCCGCCTCCAGGCCATCCCCGAGGTGCTCAGCACCCGGACGCTGCTGGTCTTCGAGGAGGAGGACGTGGAACCGGAACCGGAGGGGTGAGGGACGCGGGCCGTGCGGAGCCGCCCCTGCCCGGCTCAGCCCTGCTTGCGGAGCCCCTCGAAGACCAGCCGCACCACCGCGTCGGCCACTTCCCGTTCGGCCGTGCCCCGGCCGTCGGGCCGGTACCACTCCACGATGGAGTTGATCATCCCGAAGACCAGCCGGGTCGCGAGCCGGACCTCCACGTCGGCGCGCACGTCGCCGTCGTCGGCCGCGGCCCGCAGCAGCTCGGCCACCCGGTGGTCGAAGTCCCGGCGCCGCTCCAGGGCCCAGCGCTCGGTGTCCGTGTTGCCCCGCACGCGCAGCAGCAGCGTCACGTACGGCAGCTCGGAGGTGAGCACCTCGACCATCCGCCGTACGACGTACTCCAGCCGCTCCACGGCACGCCCCACGCGCGCGTGCTCCTCGTCGAGGATCCCGAAGAGGCCGTCCAGCGCCCGGCGCACGGCCCGGCCCAACAGCTCCTCCTTGCCCGCCACGTGGTGGTAGATCGACGACTTGGAGATGCCGGCGGCCTTGGAGAGGTGCTCCATGGAGGTGCCGTCGTAGCCGCGCTCGATGAAGACCTGGACGGCGACGTGGAGCAGCGTCTCCGGCGTGTACGTGTCCCGCTTGGCGGTGGTCACGAGGTGCCCTCCCGCTTCTCGGAGGCGTGCCCGTGGCGGTACAGCGCGAGCGAGGGCGCGTACCGGCCGGAGGGCTCCCGCAGATGCAGCTCCTCCAGGAGGTCGTGCGCCCAGGTCCTGCCCAGCCTGCGGCTCCACTCGAAGGGGCCCAGCGGGTAGTTGACGCCGAGCCGCATCGCGGTGTCGACGTCCTCCTCGGTGGCCACCCCCTTGGCGACGGCGTCGTGCGCCAGGTCGACGATGCGGGCCACCGTCCGGGCGACGATCATGCCGGGGGCGTCCCCGATGACGCTGACGTCCTTGCCGAGTGCCTGGAACAGGCCGGTGGCCTCGGAGAGCGTCTGGGAGGCGGTGTCCTGGGAGGCCGACAGGGCGATCCGGGTGGCCCTGCGGTAGTCCAGCGCGAGGTCGAAGTAGACGACGTCGCGGAACTCGACCGAGGTCTGGCCGTCGGCGAGGACCAGCTGGCCGCCGGAGGGCAGCATCAGACGGGTGCCGTGGTCCTCCTCCTCCTCGCGGACCTGGATGCCCGCCTCGCGGATCAGGGCGACGAGTTCGGAGGCGGGTCCGAGGTCGCCCTCGACGGTGACGTACGCGGGCGGGCGGGCCCGCTCCGCCGTGTGCGGCTCGGGCCGGTCGGCGCCGTCCGCGTAGTCGTACCAGCCGTGTCCCGACTTGCGGCCGTGCCGGCCGGACTCGACGAGCCGCCGCTGGGCGAGCGAGGGCGTGAAGCGCACGTCCTGGAAGAAGGCCTGCCACACGGAGTGCGTGACCGACTCGTTGACGTCCTGCCCGATCAGGTCGGTCAGCTCGAAGGCGCCCATCCGGAAGCCGCCGGACTCGCGCAGGACGGCGTCGATCGTGGCCGGGTCCGCGGCCTGGGACTCGTAGACCGCGAACGCCTCGGCGTAGAAGGGCCGGGCGATGCGGTTGACGATGAAGCCCGGGGTGTCCGCGCAGGCCACCGGCGTCTTGCCCCAGGCGCGGGCCGTCTCGTACGCGCGCGTGGCCGACGTGACGTCGGTGGCGAACCCGGAGACGACCTCCACCAGGGGCAGCAGCGGAGCGGGGTTGAAGAAGTGCAGCCCGACGAAGCGGCCCGGGTGGCGCAGCGCGCCGCCGATGGCCGTGACGGACAGCGAGGAGGTGTTCGTGGCGAGCAGGCAGTCTTCCGCGACGACGTCCTCCAGGTCGCGGAACAACTGCTGCTTCACATCGAGCTGTTCGAGCACCGCCTCCACGACCAGCACGCAGTCCGCGAGCTCGTCGAGGCTCCCCGCCGGGTGCAGCCTGGCGCGCGCGGCGTCCCGGTCGGCGGCGGTGAGCCGGTCCTTCTCGACGAGCCGGTCGAGTCGGTCGCCGATCGCCCGGGCGGCCGCTTCGGCACGTCCGGGTACGGCGTCGTAGAGCCGCACGGGCCGGCCTGCGACCAGCGCGACCTGGGCGATGCCCTGGCCCATGGTGCCGGTACCGACGACGGCCACGGGGCTGCTGAGGTCGAGTGCTGTCATGCTCGCGATCCTCCCGCACACGGTTTTCCACAGATGCGGCGGTCCCCCTTGTCCCGACCGATCGTTCGGTTACTCTAACCGTGTCCGTCCCTTCCTGCCCAGCTCGCGAGCTCGACGAGGAGCTCCTGAGACGAGGAGTTGGTCCTTGATGGCCGCCGAACTCACCGCGCACCAGCTGATCGCCCAGCACCGGCCCACCCTCGACCAGGCGCTGGAAGCGATCCGCACACGCGCGTACTGGTCCCCGCACCCCGAGCACCCCAAGGCCTACGGGGAGCACGGGAGCCTGGGCATGGCGGAGGGCAAGGCCGCCTTCGACGCCCTTCTCGGCACCCGCCTCGACCTCGCCCAGCCCGGCACCGACGACTGGGTCGGCGGCGAGACCTCGCCGTACGGCATCGAGCTCGGCGTCACCTATCCGCACGCGGACGTCGACGTGCTGCTGCCGGCCATGCGCGCGGGCATGCGCGCGTGGCGCGACGCGGGCGCCGAGATGCGCGCGGTGGTCTGCCTGGAGATCCTCAAGCGGATCAGCGACCGGACGCACGAGTTCGCGCACGCGGTCATGCACACCAGCGGCCAGGCCTTCATGATGGCGTTCCAGGCGGGCGGCCCGCACGCCCAGGACCGCGGCCTCGAAGCGGTGGCGTACGCGTACGTGGAGCAGGTCCGCACCCCGGACACCGCGGAGTGGACCAAGCCCCAGGGCAAGCGCGACCCGCTGGCGCTGAACAAGCAGTTCACCCCGGTCCCGCGCGGCATCGCCCTGCTGATCGGCTGCAACACCTTCCCGACGTGGAACGGCTACCCGGGCCTGTTCGCCTCCCTGGCCACCGGAAACGCGGTGCTGGTGAAGCCGCACCCGCGCGCGGTCCTGCCCCTGGCGCTCACCGTCGCCGTGGCCCGCGAGGTGCTCGCCGAGGCCGGCTTCGACCCGAACCTGGTGGCGCTGGCCGCCGAGCGGGCCGGAGAGGGTATCGCCAAAACCCTGGCGGTCCGCCCCGAGATCCGCATCATCGACTACACGGGCTCGACCGAGTTCGGCGACTGGCTGGAGGCCAACGCCCGCCAGGCGCAGGTCTACACGGAGAAGGCCGGCGTCAACACGGTCCTCGTCGAGTCGACCGACGACTACAAGGGCATGCTGTCGAACCTGGCCTTCTCGCTGTCCCTGTACAGCGGCCAGATGTGCACGACCCCGCAGAACCTGCTGATCCCCCGCGACGGCATCCGCACGGACGAGGGCCCCAAGTCGTTCGACGAGGTGACCGCCGACCTCGCCAGGTCGGTCGACGGGCTCCTCGGCGACGACGCCCGCGCGAACGCCCTGCTGGGCGCCATCGTCAACCCGGACGTGAAGGCCCGCCTGGAGGCCGCGTCCGGTCTCGGCGAGGTGGCCCTGCCCTCGCGCGAGGTCGCCAACCCGGAGTTCCCGGACGCCGTGGTCCGCACCCCGGTGATCGTGAAGCTCGACGGCGCCAGGAAGTACTGGGAGGGCGCCGAGGACGAGGCCGCCTACCTGAGCGAGTGCTTCGGCCCGGTCTCCTTCGCGGTCGCCGTCGACTCGGCGACGGACGCCGTGGACCTGCTGCGGCGCAGCATCAGGGACAAGGGCGCGATGACGGTCGGCGCGTACACGACCTCCGAGGAGGTCGAGCAGGCCGTGCAGGAAGCCTGCTTCGACGAGTGCGCGCAGCTCTCGCTGAACCTGACCGGCGGGGTCTACGTCAACCAGACGGCGGCCTTCTCCGACTTCCACGGCTCCGGCGGCAACGCGGCGGCCAACTCGGCCCTGTGCGACGGCGCCTTCGTGGCGAACCGCTTCCGGATCATCGAGGTCCGCCGGGAGGCGTAGCCCCGGGATCCCGTCCGGCCGTTCCCGTCGTCGCCGCGAGGCGGCCGGGCAGGGCCGGACAGGCCTCAGGCCGACGCGCCCCCGGCGGCGCTCCAGTGGAACAGCGTCATGGCCACGCTGGTCGCGAGGTTGTAGCTGGAGACCTGGGGGCGCATCGGCAGCGACACCAGATGGTCGGTCCGGGCGCGCAGTTCGGCGGAGAGCCCGCTGCGCTCGGAGCCGAAGGCGAGGACGGCGTCGTCCGGCAGCTTGATGCCCCGGATGTCCTCGCCCTCCGGGTCCAGGGCGAAGACCGGCCCCGGCGGCAGCCCGTCGACCGTCAGCCGTTCCACGACGGTCGCGAAGTGCAGTCCCGCCCCGCCCCGCACGACCGTGGGATGCCAGGGGTCGAGCGTGCCGGTGGTGACCACCCCGGTCGCCCCGAAGCCCGCCGCGAGCCGGATGACGGCGCCCGCGTTGCCCAGGTTCCGCGGCTGGTCGAGCACGACGACGGGCGCCGTGCGGCCCGGGCGGGCCAGGATCTCCAGATGGGCCGCCCGGGAGGGGCGTACGGCCAGAGCGGCCACCGCGGTGGGGTGCGGACGCGGGACGAGCCCCCGCAGCGTCGTCTCCGGCACCTCGACGAGGAGCCGGTCGAGCGCCTCTCCGACGTCGGGGGCCAGTTCCCCGGCCAGGGCGAGCGCCGCCGGCCGGTCGGCGGTGACGGCCACCGGAATCCGGCCCCCGAAGCGCACCGCGTGCTTGAGGGCGTGGAAACCGTCGAGCAGGACCGAGCCGTCGGCCAGCCGGTGCCAGGTGCGTACGGCGTCGTCCGCATCTCCGGTACCGGTGTCGCCGTTCGTGCCTCGCCTGCTGCCCGGGTCGTTCATGCCGTGAAGCCTACGTGCGTCCCCTCAACGGCTCCGGGCTGCGCGGTCGCTGCCCGCGCTGCCCCGGCACCGTCCGGGCCCGGGCGGGCAGCAGGCCCGCACGCGCGCGTGCCGTCCAGCCCCCCAGCCGCTGCAGGAAGGACGTCGGCAGGAACACCGCGTCGGCGGCGATCATCGCGAGCGAGAAGAACGGCAGACCCAGGACCACCGCGATCACCGCGTGCTCGAGCATCATCACGGCCAGCAGGACGTTCTTGACCCGCCGGTTGAAGAGGGTGAACGGGAAGGCGACCTGGGCGACGACCGTCCCGTACGTCACCAGCAGCACCGTCGTGCCGTGCGCGGTCAGCAGGTCGGAGAGGGCGGGCCAGGGCGAGAAGTAGTCCAGGTGCAGCGGGTAGTAGACGGCGGTGCCGTCCTGCCACCGCGAACCCTGGATCTTGTACCAGCCCGCGGTGCTGTAGATCAGGCAGGCCTCGGCCATGATCACGAGCAGTGCCGCGTTGTGCGCGAGGTTGGCCACGACGTCGAGCAGGATCCGGGGCTGCGCGGTGCGTGCGCGGCGCCCGACCGCCCACCAGAGTCCCTGCCCGGCCCACAGCCCCCAGAAGACCGTGGCCCAGCCCCCGAGCCACCCACCGTCGATCTTCCCCGCGAGCGTCGCGGCGACGAGGGCGAGGCCGAGCACGCACCAGAGGGCGGGCCCCACGCGGTCCGGTACGCCCCGGAGGGCGGGCCCCACACGGTCGGGCACGCCCCGGCGGGCTGGCCCCACGCGGTCGCCGGCCGTGGCGAGGTCCGGGGCACCGCCACGCGCGCGTGCCGCGGGGGCGAGGCGGGCCCGCCGCTCGTCCAGCGACCAGACCTGTCCGCAGCGCGTGAAGATCAGATAGATCGACATCAGGTGGATGACGTTGTCCCCGCCGTCCCCCATGAACACACTGCGGTTCTGCAGGGACAGTACGCCGATCATGAACAGCACGGACATGGTGCGGGTGCGCCAGCCGAGCATCAGCAGCGCGCTCGACAGCACGGCGAGGGCGTAGAGGCTCTCGAACCAGAGCTGGCTGTCCGACCACATCAGGGCCGTGAAGGCGTGGTTGTTCGCGATGAGCTGCTGGGCCAGATCCCAGTTCCAGGGCCCGTCCGGCCCGTACATCTCCTGGCGGTGCGGGAACTCCCGCAGCAGGAACAGCAGCCAGGTGGCGGAGAAGCCGATGCGGATCACGGCCGTCTGGTACGGCCCGAGCGCCGTCTCGGTGATCCGGGCGATCGCCCGCGCGAGGCAGAGGGAGAACCGGTTCATCAGGCGCTCGCCCCCGCGCCGGACGGCACCCGCCACCAGGGCAGCACCCGGAACACCGGCTTGTCGGAGACCTGCTCCACGCTCCAGTCGGGCGGCGGCACGTTGGTGGTCCGGGAACGGACCTGGACGCGCTCGACGAGACCGCTGTCGGCCTTCACCCGCTCACGGTCGAGACGCAGGACGACGATGCGGCGCAGATAGCGCTCGGAGAGGTCGCCGCGCAGGCCCGTCGGCCGGTTCTCGCCGTCGTGCGAGGCGAGGAAGAAGTCCCAGGCCCGCCGCAGTTCGTTCTGCTGCGTGTGGCTCGGCAGCAGATTGCCGTCGATGGCCTCGCCGTCCTGCGCGGACAGGTCGTACCAGCCGGTCGTACGGTGCCCCCCGTCGGCGGTCCTGACCTCCGCACGGACCTGGACCGCGATGTTCTGCTGCAGCGGGTTGGGGGCGAACAGCTTCCAGTTCTGCTCGAACTCGGGGTAGATCCACTCCTCGACGGCCCTGCCGTGCTGCCTGGTGGCCGTGTTCGAGGGCGCGACGTGCAGGAACACCGTGCCGAGGTGCACACACGCGGCGACCATGACGAACGCGAGGGCGGTGGCGGCCGCGATCCGGTACGGCAGGGACAGCGCGGCGAGCCCGGTCCGGTCGGCGGGCAACGCACCCGCCTCACCCGCGGGCCCGGCGGGAGGCGGCCACGCCTCGTCCCCCGCCCCGGCCGGAGCCCCGATCCGGTCGGGAGCGCCCGGCCCACGGCCGGGCCGCCCGGCGTCGGGGCCGGATACGCGACCGGCGGCCCCGGCGCCGGATGCGTCGAGTACGCCGCCTTCAGCCCCGGCTTCACGGTCCTCCGACAGCCGGCCGGCCTCCCCGGCGCGGGGGCCGCCCGGCCCCGAACCACCGTCCCCGGGCTCGGGGAGGCCGTCGCCGGTCACGGCCTCGGGATCGCGCGGTGCGCGGTCGCCGGCCCCGGCCCCGGCCCCGGGAACGTCCCCGTCGCCGCACACGGCCTCGGGGTCGCGCGGTACGCGGCGGTCCGCCGTGGCCTCCGGGCGGGCGGGCTCGGCCGGTGGGGGCGGCGCGGAGCCGTCGGGCCGGTCCGGCCCGTGCCGGGCATCCGAGCCCTCGTCGTACGCGTCCATTACGCCCCGTTCCCCGATCCCGGTCCGCTTCCCCGCCATCCGGCCGTACGGCGCCGTGCCACGCGCGCACCCCGCGCCACGGCGTTCGCACCGGAACGGAACGGTACTCAGGCGCGCGGTCCAGCACAGCCCCACGGGTCACAGCGGTCGCAACAGGACCCGTGAGGTTATCCACAGCGGTTGACACCTTACGACGCTCGACCGACCATGGATCCGAGCGAACCGAACGATCGGTCGGTAGCCAGGAGCGAGAGGTCGAGGGGGACCGCATGGCAACAGCAGCCGCGCAGCGTACGGCCCGCACGGAGGCGGACCCGGCGACGGACGGCGCCGCCCACGAGGCGTACGAGCGAGCCTTCGACGCCGCCGTCGCGGCCGACGAGCGCATCGAGCCCCGCGACTGGATGCCCGACGCCTACCGCTCCACGCTGGTCCGGCAGATGGCGCAGCACGCCCACTCCGAGATCATCGGCATGCAGCCGGAGGCCAACTGGATCACGCGCGCCCCCTCCCTGCGCCGCAAGGCGATCCTGATGGCCAAGGTCCAGGACGAGGCGGGGCACGGCCTGTATCTCTACAGCGCCGCGGAGACCCTGGGCACCGGCCGCGAGGAGCTGCTGGACAAGCTGCACACCGGCCGTCAGAAGTACTCCTCGATCTTCAACTACCCGACGCTGACCTGGGCGGACGTCGGCGCCATCGGCTGGCTGGTGGACGGCGCCGCGATCACCAACCAGGTCCCCCTCTGCCGCTGCTCCTACGGGCCGTACGCCCGCGCGATGGTCCGCATCTGCAAGGAGGAGTCCTTCCACCAGCGCCAGGGGTACGAGCTGCTGCTGGCCCTCAGCCGCGGCACCCCGGAGCAGCACGAGATGGCCCAGGACGCAGTGAACCGCTGGTGGTGGCCCTCCCTGATGATGTTCGGCCCGCCGGACGACGAGTCGGCGCACTCGGCGCAGTCGATGACGTGGAAGATCAAGCGCCACTCGAACGACGAGCTGCGCCAGCGTTTCGTCGACATCTGCGTCCCCCAGGCGGAGTCCCTCGGCCTGACCCTCCCCGACCCGGACCTGCGGTGGAACGAGGAGCGGGGGCACCACGACTTCGGTCCGATCGACTGGTCGGAGTTCAAAGAGGTCCTCAAGGGCAACGGGCCGTGCAACGAACAGCGGATCACCCAGCGCAAGCGGGCCCATGACGAGGGCGCCTGGGTCCGCGAGGCCGCGGCCGCGTACGCCGGCAAGAAGGCCGCAGGGACGGATGCAGTCGGCGCGGGCACCGGCACCGGCACCGGCACGCACGAGGACGCACACGGAAAGGCGCGAGCATGACCACCGACTGGCCCCTCTGGGAGGTCTTCGTGCGCTCGCGCCGCGGACTCTCCCACACCCACGCGGGCAGCCTGCACGCGCCGGACGCCGAGCTGGCCCTGCGCAACGCACGCGACCTGTACACCCGTCGCGGCGAAGGCGTCTCGATCTGGGTCGTCCCGTCCTCCGCCGTCACGGCCTCCTCGCCCGACGAGAAGGACCCCTTCTTCGAGCCGTCCGCCGACAAGCCCTACCGGCACCCGACCTTCTACGAGATCCCGGAAGGAGTGCAGCACCTGTGACGCCCACCCTGCCCGCGACCGGCACCACGGCCGCCGCGGCCCTCTGCCTGGGGGACGACGCCCTGGTGCTCTCGCACCGCCTGGGGGAGTGGGCCGGCCACGCCCCGGTCCTCGAAGAGGAAGTCGCCCTGGGGAACATCGCGCTGGACCTGCTCGGCCAGGCCCGGGTCCTGCTGTCGATGGTCGGCGACGAGGACGAGCTGGCCTACCTCCGCGAGGAGCGCGCCTTCCGCAACCTCCAGCTGGTGGAGCAGCCGAACGGCGACTTCGCGCACACCATCGCCCGCCAGCTGTACTTCTCCGTCCACCAGCACCTGCTGTACGGGCGGCTGGCGGCCGGCGACGGCCCGTTCGCGCCGCTCGCCGCCAAAGCCGTCAAGGAGGTCGCCTACCACCGGGACCACGCGGAGCAGTGGACCCTGCGGCTCGGCGACGGCACGGAGCTGAGCCACGAGCGCATGCAGCGGGCCTGCGATGCCCTGTGGCGGTTCACCGGTGAGCTGTTCCAGCCGGTCGAGGGCCTGGACGTCGACTTGGAGGCGCTGCGCGCCGACTGGCTCGCGTCCCTCACCGACGTCCTGCACCGCGCCACCCTCCAGGTGCCCCAGGGCCCGCAGTCCGGAGCGTGGAGGGCCGGCGCCGGTCGACAGGGCCTGCACACCGAGTCGTTCGGCCGGATGATCGCCGAGATGCAGCACCTGCACCGCAGCCACCCGGGAGCGTCCTGGTGACCCCCGCCCCCACGGCCGCGGACCGCGCGACTCCTCTGGAGCAGGAGCTGCGCAGGCTCGCCGGATCCGTGCCCGACCCCGAGCTGCCCGTCATCACCCTGGAGGAGCTGGGCGTCCTGCGCGCGGTGCACGTCCGCGAGGGCGGCTCGGTCGAGGTCGAGCTCACCCCGACGTACACGGCCTGCCCGGCCATCGAGTCGATGTCCACCGACATCGAGCGCGTCCTGCACGAGCACGGCGTGCGCGAGGTGTCCGTCCACAAGGTGCTCAGCCCGGCCTGGTCGACGGACGACATCTCCGACGAAGGCCGCCGCAAGCTGCGGGAGTTCGGCATCGCGCCCCCGCGCGGCGGCCGCCCGTCCGGCCCGGTGGCGGTCGGACTCGGCCCGACCCGCACGGCCGGCTCATCCCCCGAGGCCGCCCTCGGTGAGGCCGCCTCGGCGACCGAGCCGGTCCGCTGCCCCCTCTGCGGCTCGGCCGACACCGAGCTGCTCAGCCGCTTCTCGTCGACCGCCTGCAAGGCGCTGCGGCGCTGCCTGTCCTGCCGCGAACCGTTCGACCACTTCAAGGAGCTGTGATGGCCCGGTTCCACCCGCTCCCGGTGGCCGCGGTCGACCGGCTCACCGACGACTCCGTCGCCCTGACCTTCGCCGTGCCGCCCGGCCTGCGCGAGGAGTACCGGCACGCCGCCGGCCAGCACCTCGCCCTGCGCCGGACCGCCGACGGCACGGAGATCCGGCGGACGTACTCGATCTGCTCCCCCGCGCCCGCCCCGTCCGACCCCGAGGGCCCGCGCACCCTGCGCGTGGGCGTCCGCCTCGTCGACGGGGGCGCCTTCTCGACGTACGCGCTCAAGGAGATCGCCGTCGGCGACGAGGTGGAGGTGATGACACCGGCCGGACGCTTCACGCTGGAGCCGGCCCCCGGTCTCTACGCGGCCGTGGTCGGTGGCAGCGGCATCACTCCCGTGCTGTCGATCGTCGCGACCCTGCTGGCACGCGAGCCCGAGGCGCGCTTCTGTCTCCTGCGCGGCGACCGGACGTCCGCCTCGACGATGTTCCTGGAGGAGGTCGCCGACCTGAAGGACCGCTACCCCGAGCGGTTCCAGCTGGTGACGGTGCTCTCCCGGGAGGAGCAGCAGGCGGGGCTGCCCTCCGGGCGCCTCGACGAGGAGCGGCTCACCGCGCTGCTGCCCGCGCTGCTGCCCGTGGACCGGGTGGCGGGCTGGTTCCTGTGCGGGCCACTGGGGCTCGTCCAGGGTGCGGAGCGGGCTCTGCGCGGCCTCGGTGTGCCGCGGGCTCGTCTGCACCAGGAGATCTTCCATGTGGACACCGCCGCCGTCCTCCCGAGCACCGCACCGGCCCCCGCCCACAGCACGGTGACCGCCCGGCTCGACGGCCGCGGCGGGACCTGGCCCGTCCAGGACGGCGAGTCCCTTCTGGAGGCCGTCCTGCGCAACCGTCCCGACGCCCCGTACGCCTGCAAGGGCGGCGTGTGCGGCACCTGCCGGGCCTTCCTCGTCTCGGGCGAGGTCCGGATGGACCGCAACTTCGCGCTGGAACCGGAGGAGACCGAGGCGGGGTACGTCCTGGCCTGCCAGTCCCACCCGGCCACGGAGAAGGTGGAGCTGGACTTCGACCGCTGACGCCGCGTCCGCCGTTCCTCTTCGCCCGTTCCCTTCTCGTAGAACCTGTTCTATCTTGACGCTCCGTCAGATCCGCCCGCCGGGAGCTCCGGTGGGCGGACCGGGTGCGTGGGAGGGCGGGACCGTGGACTTCACCTTCACCGAGGAGCAGCAGGCGGCGGTCGAGGCGGCCAGGGCGGTGTTCGCCGGGGTCGCGCCGGACGGTGTGCCCAGCCCCTCGCTCACCTCGGGAGCCGTCTCCGAGGACTTCGACCGCCCGCTCTGGGCGAAGCTCGCCGACGCCGACCTCCTGAGCCTCCTGCTGGACGCGGAGTTCGGCGGGGCCGGGCTGGATCCCATCGCGCTGTGCCTGGTGCTGCGCGAGTCCGCGAAGGTACTGGCCCGGGTGCCGCTGCTGGAGAACACCGCGGCCGCGGTCGCCGTACAGGCCCACGGCAGCCCGGAGTTGAAGGCCGACCTGCTGCCGCGGGCGGGCCGGGGCGAGCTGGTGCTGACCGTCGCCGCGAGCGGCCGTACCGGTCACGACCCCGCCGAACGCGCCGTGACCGCCCGGCAGGACGGGGACTTCTGGGTGCTGGACGGACTGCAGACCGCCGTGCCCTGGGCGCACAACGCGGACCTCGTCGTCGTCCCCGCCCACACCGCGGCCGACCGCACCGTCCTCGCGCTCGTCCCCCGTGTCCACGAGGGCGCCGTACTCGCCGAGCAACTCTCCACCACCGGAGAGCGGTTGGGCGAGCTGCGCCTGGACTCGGCGCGGATCCCCGCGCGCGACGTCATCGACGCCGACGGCGCGTGGGAGCGGCTGCGCGAACTGCTGACCACCGGGACGTGCGCGCTGGCGCTCGGGCTCGGCGAGGGCGTGCTCGCGATGACGAGCGCGTACACCGGCAAGCGGGAGCAGTTCGGCTTCCCGATCGCCACGTTCCAGGCCGTGGCCGTGCAGGCCGCCGACCGCTACATCGACCTGCGCGCGATGGAGGCGACGCTCTGGCAGGCCGCCTGGCGGATCGCCACGGGCGCGGGCGGGGCCCTGCCGGCCGCGGCGGACGTGGCCGTCGCGAAGACGTGGGCGTCCGAGGGCGTACGACGCGTCGTGCAGACCGCGCAGCACCTGCACGGCGGCTTCGGCGCCGACGTGGAGTACCCGCTGCACCGCTACCACGCCTGGGCCAAGCAACTCGAACTGTCCCTGGGCCCGGCTGCGGCGCACGAAGAGGCGCTGGGAGACCTGCTGGCGGCGCACCCCCTGAGCTGACCACCTCGCCGGCCCGGCAATCACGGCCCGTCCGATCACCCCACGGCGGCTCGCCACCGCAACCCCGCCCCCGGGGCCCGGTCGGCCACCACACCTCGGGCGGGCCCGCCGCTCACCGCGGCTGCGCGCCTAGAGCACGAAGCCCGGCTCGCCCTTGGCGTTCACGACGGGGCGCCCCGCAGCGGCCCAGACCTGCATGCCGCCGTCCACGTTCACGGCGTCGATGCCCTGCTGGGTGAGGTACATGGCCACCTGAGCGGAGCGGCCACCGGAGCGGCAGATCACATGGACCCTGCCGTCCTGCGGCGCCGCCTCGGTCAGCTCGCCGTAGCGGGCCACGAAGTCGCTGATCGGGATGTGCAGCGCCCCTTCGGCATGACCTGCCTGCCACTCGTCGTCCTCGCGGACGTCCAGCAGGAAGTCTCCGTCCTTGAGATCCGCGACCTCGACGGTGGGCACACCAGCTCCAAAATGCATGCCCCCGACGCTACCCGACCCCACGGGCCGCCCGAGTCCCCGGACCCGCGCAGCCGACGCGGCCGTCCGCCGGGCGCCGTCACGCTGCCGGGCGGTGGACGGCTGCCGGGCCGCGGCCCGGCAGCTCCCCGCTATCCGATCAGCTCGGCCAGCTGGTTCTCCCGCTCCCCGACCTGGGCCAGGAGCTGCTCGGCGATCTCCTCCAGCAGGCGGTCGGGATCGTCCGGAGCCAGCTTGAGCATGGCGCCGATCGCACCCTCCTCCAGCTCCCTGGCGACGAGGGTGAGCAGCTCCTTGCGCTGGGAGAGCCATTCGAGGCGGGCGTAGAGCTCCTCGCTGCGACTCGGCTTCCACTCCTCCGGCACGGGACCGGCCGCCCACTCCCCGGCCAGTTCCCGCAGCAGGCCTTCGTCGCCGCGTGCGTATGCGGCGTTGACCCGGGTGATGAACTCGTCGCGCCGGGACCGCTCGCCCTCGTCCTGCGCCAGGTCGGGGTGGGCCTTGCGCACGAGCTCGCGGTAGAGCTTGCGTGCCTCGTCGCTGGGGCGGACGCGCTGCGGAGGCCGCACGGGCTGGTCCGTGAGCATCGCCACGGCCTCCGGATACAGCCCCTCGGAGTCCATCCAGCCGTGGAAGAGCTCCTCGACACCCGGCATCGGCATGACCCGCGCCCGCGCCTCGTCCGCCTTGCGCCGGTCCTCCGGATCACCGGTGCGGGCCGCCTGCGCCTCGGCGATCTGCGCCTCCAGCTCGTCCAGCCGCGCGTACATCGGCCCGAGCTTCTGGTGGTGCAGCCGCGAGAAGTTCTCGACCTCGACCCGGAAGGTCTCCACGGCGATCTCGTACTCGATCAGTGCCTGCTCGGCCGCGCGAACGGCCCGCTCCAGCCGCGCCTCGGGGCGCGTGTCCTCGCCGTCCGCCGCGCTCGCGCCGGCGTCCGGCGCGGTGGCCGCGTCGGCGGCCTCGCCCTGGTCGGCCGGATCGCCCGGGGCCTGGCCGGGCCGGGCGTGGTCGCTCCGCCCGTCGGCGGGCGGCGAACCCGGCTCGCCGTCGGGCCGAGGCTCCGCAGCGCTTCGGACCCGGGCGTCCTCCGCCGTGCGGGCGGTCTCCGCCTCGGTGCGGTCGGGCTGGCTGTGCTCGGCTTCCGGGGTCGTCACCCGTCCAGCCTAGGCCACGGAACGGCGGGCCTTCCGGCCCATCCCGCACGGCCGCCCGGCCGGCCCGTCACACGCCCGGCTCCGCGGCTGTCCGGCCGTCCCCGATGGCCGCCACCAAGTCCGCGTGGTCCGCCTCCGTACGGTCCGCGTAGGCGACCGCGAAGGCGGCCATCGCCTCGTCCAGCTCCTCGTTCTTGCCGCAGTAGCCGGCGATCAGACGCGGGTCGGCGCCGTGCGCGTGGGCCCGGGCGAGGAGGGCGCCGGTCATCCGGCCGTAGTCGTCGAGCTGGTCGGCGGCGAGGGCCGCGGGGTCGACGCTGCCCTTGCGATTGCGGAACTGGCGAACCTGGAAGGGCCGGCCGTCGACCGTGGTCCAGCCCAGCAGGAAGTCGCTCACGACCTGGATGCGCTTCTGGCCGAGGACCACCCGGTGCCCCTCGTGATCCACGTCGGGCACGGCGTGGCCCGCCGTCACCAGGTGGGGGACCAGCGCCGAGGGCCTCGCCTCCTTGACCTGGAGGATCAGCGGTTCCCCGCGGTGGTCCAGGAGCAGCACCACGTACGAGCGGGTGCCGACGCTGCCGGTGCCGACGATGCGGAAGGCGACGTCGTGCACGGCGTAGCGGGCGAGGAGGGGGAGGCGGTCCTCCGCCAGGGTCGTCAGGTAGTCCTCCAGGGACGCCGCGACCGCCGCGGCCTCCGCGTCGGGGACGCGGCGCAGCACGGGCGGCGAGTCGACGAACCGGCGGCCGCCGCCCTCCACCGCCTCGGTCGACTTCTCGGCGAACCGGCCGCTGGTGTTGGCCCGCGCCTTCCGGGAGACCCGCTCCAGGGTGCCGAGCAGGTCGTGGGCGTCGGTGTGCGAGACGAGCTCCTCGTCCGCGATGGCGTTCCACGCGTCGAGGACGGGGAGCTTCGCGAGCAGGCGCATCGTTCGGCGGTAGGCGCCGGCCGCGTCGAACGCCGCCTTGCGGCAGGTGTCCTCGTCCGCCCCGGCCACCCGGCCCGCGAGGACGAGGGAGGTGGCGAGCCGCTTGAGGTCCCACTCCCAGGGGCCGTGCACCGTCTCGTCGAAGTCGTTCAGGTCGATGACCAGGCCGCCGCGGGCGTCGCCGTACAGGCCGAAGTTCGCCGCGTGCGCGTCGCCGCAGATCTGGGCCGCGATGCCGGTCATGGGGGTGCGCGCCAGGTCGTACGCCATCAGGCCCGCGGAGCCGCGCAGGAAGGCGAAGGGGTTCGCGGCCATTCTGCCGACCCGGATCGGCGTGAGCTCGGGGATGCGGCCGCGGTTGGACAGCTCCACCGCGGTCACCGCGTCCGGCCGGTCGGGGTCGAGGGTCAGCTCGGCGTGGGCGGCCCGGGGGACCTGCTGACGCAGCGCCTTGCCCTGCGCCTTGGGCCCCTGGCGCGTGCCGCTCTCCCCGGCCGCGCCGTCGTGGGCCGCTCCGGCGAACCCCGGGACGCGGAAAACCCTGCGCGCCCGCTGCTGCGCGCCCTCTGTACCGGTCTCGGTCATACCGACAGCCTCCCCCGTGCCACGAACATCAACTCGTGATGACCGTACCGCCGGGCGCCGAGAGTCGTCAGAGCCTGTGGAAAACTCCGCGACCGGCTATTTCCCGGGGCAGGAGCCGCCCTCGGGGAGGTGCCTCTCGGCCCAGGCGCCGAGTTCCTTCAGCGCGGGTTCCAGAGCGGCGCCCGCCTCCGTCAGGCGGTACGCGACCCGCAGCGGGGGCCCCTCGTCGACCTCGCGCACGACCAGTCCCGCCGCGCCGAGTTCCGTGAGGCGGTCCGAGAGCATCCGTTCGCTGATGCCGGGGATGGCCCGGCGCAGCTCGGCGAAGTGCACCGGTCGCTGCAGCAGCACGGCCACGACCAGTCCCGTCCAGCGTTTTCCGAGCAGCTGGAAGACCCGTGTCATGCCGTCGTCGACCTTCTGACACGGACCTGCTTCGTGGCTCACCGGCTCCGCCATGGCTCCAGGGTACTGCGTTCACGCAAGGGGATGAAAAAAAGTAAGTAGCTGTGTTATCACTAGTTAGGTACGAATCAGAAGCCCGTCCCTCGCGGGCTGCGCCGCATTTCCCTTGGAGAGCCCATGGCCACGCTGCTTCACATCGACTCGTCCGTGTTCCCCGCCGCCGCGTCGGCCTCCCGCGCGGTGACGGACGCCTTCCGCACGACCTGGGAGGAGCAGCACCCGGAGGGCTCGGTGATCTACCGCGACCTCGCCGTGCACCCCGTGCCGCACATCACCGCCGACGCCCACACCGCCGGCTTCGCCGCCCCGGACACCCACACCCCGGAGCAGGCCGCCGCGTTCGCCGAGCGCGAGAAGCTGATCGCCGAGCTGGAGCAGGCGGACGCCGTGCTGATCGGCGCCCCGATGCACAACTTCTCGATCCCCTCGACCCTCAAGGCGTGGCTGGACAACGTGATCCTCATCGGCCGCACCGCGATGACCGAGGAGTCGCGGATCAAGGGCACCCCGGTCACCGTCGTCGCCAGCCGCGGCGGCTCGTACGCGCCGGGCACGCCCCGCGAGCCCTACGAGTACGTGCAGAACTACCTGCAGGCCGTCCTCGGCGACGCGCTCGCCCTGGACGTCCACTTCATCGTCCCGGAGCTCACGATGGCGCCCCACAACCCGGCGATGACCGAGCTGATCCCCCTCTTCGAGGCCTCCCGCACCCAGGCCCTCGACGCCGCCACCGCGAAGGCCAAGGAACTCACGACCCACCTCGCCGGCTGACCCGAACCACCGCCGCGCACCGGCGCGACGCGGCCGCCGCGCACCGGGTGGAACAGGGCAGGGCCCCGGCAGTGAGATACCTCACCGTCGGGGCCCTGCCCGTTCCTGCTCGACCACGACCCGGCGCTCGAAGGGGCGGACCAAACGCAACAGACCCCCACCCCCGACTTCCGTCGGTGATGAGGGTCTGTTCGCTGTGCGCGAGGGGGGAGTTGAACCCCCACGCCCTTGCGGGCACTGGAACCTGAATCCAGCGCGTCTGCCTATTCCGCCACCCGCGCATTGGGTGTGTCGTCCGTCTCCCACCGAGTGGTGCGAGCGCCTGTCGACATGCAGAAGATTAGCACGCTGTCCGGGGTGGAATCACATCCCTTTCCCGGGCCCCACGCCTCCGGCGGCCTCACCCCACGGGAGCCCCCCGAGAGCAGTCGGGAACCCCCGCGCCCTCGGAAGCGCCGGGATCACGGCCTGCGGGCGCCCCGCGTCCGGCCTGCGGCGGCGCCCCGCCCCGGTCCCGCCCGGCGCACCAGGTCGCGCGGGGCCGCACCCCGGGGACCTCGCGCCCCATCCGTCCCGTACCGCTCCGTTTCCGCGTCCCGAGCCGAACCGGTTCACGTATCAACCTCGTACCGGTCCTGGCCATCTGTCCAGGAGCCGGACAAGGTGCACAGTCAGGTGCGGGACACTGGTCCCGGGCCGCCTCTACGATCCTTGCCTGAAGGAGTTCGAAGAGGCGCTCCGGAGGGAACTTCGGGAGGGGACCTCGGCTCGGGACTCCGCAAGGTGTGTCGACACTCGTCGACCGGGCCGACAGGGGGAACCACCCGATTTCCCGGCGCGTGGATACGATCAGTAAGCAGTATCAGGACGAAGACGATCAGCAGTACGCCGTAAGTGGCACCGCGCTGGGCAGTAGACACGTGGATGACACGGTGGCGAGCAGCACAGGCAGTACCGCACGCAGCGGCAGGGCGGGCGGTACGGACGTAAGCGGCACACAGGACGACGTCTAAGGAGGAGGTGCCCCATGGGAGTCCTGAAGAAGTTCGAGCAGCGTCTCGAAGGTCTGGTCAACGGCACCTTCGCCAAGGTGTTCAAGTCCGAGGTCCAGCCCGTGGAGATCGCGGGAGCGCTCCAGCGCGAGTGCGACAACAACGCCACGATCTGGAACCGCGAGCGGACCGTCGTACCGAACGACTTCATCGTGGAGCTGAGCACGCCGGACTTCGAGCGCCTCAGCCCCTACTCGGGTCAGCTCGGCGACGAGCTCGCCGGCATGGTGCGCGACTACGCCAAGCAGCAGCGCTACACCTTCATGGGACCGATCAAGGTCCACCTGGAGAAGGCGGACGACCTCGACACCGGTCTGTACCGGGTGCGCAGCCGTACGCTGGCCTCCTCCACCAACCAGCAGTCGCCCGCGTCGGCCCCGGCGGGCCCCGCGGGTCCGGCCGCGGGACGCCCGGGCGGATACGGCTACCCGCCGGCCGCCCAGCCCTCCGCGGCTCCCCCCATGCCGTCCGCGCCGCCGCCCGGCGGCCGCCCCGGAGCCGGACCCACGGGCCAGCGCCCCGCGGCGTCCCCGGCACCGGGCGCCAGGACACGGCACTGGATCGAGGTCAACGGCACACGCCATCAGATCTCCCGCCCGACGCTGGTGCTGGGCCGCAGCACCGAAGCCGACGTGCGGATCGACGATCCCGGCGTATCGCGCCGGCACTGTGAGATCCGGACCGGAACGCCCTCGACGATCCAGGATCTCGGGTCCACCAACGGCATCGTGGTGGACGGGCAGCACACCACCCGCGCTACGCTCCGCGACGGCTCGCGGATCGTCGTGGGCAGCACCACCATCATTTACCGGCAAGCCGAAGGGTGAAGCGGGGGCAATGTCAGAGCTGACCCTCACGGTCATGCGGCTGGGTTTCCTGGCCGTACTGTGGCTGTTCGTGATCGTGGCCGTGCAGGTCATCCGCAGCGACCTGTTCGGAACGCGCGTCACCCAGCGCGGGTCGCGCCGGGAAGCCGCGAGGCCGCAGCAGGCCGCGCGCCAGGCCGCGCCCCCGCAGCAGCGCCAGCAGGCGGCGCCGAGCGGCGGCGGCCGCCAGCGCCGCGGGGCCCCCACCAAGCTGGTCGTCTCGGAGGGCACCCTCACGGGCACGACCGTCGCGCTCCAGGGGCAGACCATCACCCTGGGCCGCGCGCACGACTCCACGATCGTCCTCGACGACGACTACGCGTCCAGCAGGCACGCCCGGATCTATCCCGACCGGGACGGCCAGTGGATCGTCGAGGACCTCGGCTCCACCAACGGCACCTATCTCGACCGGGCCCGGCTGACGACTCCCACACCGGTCCCGCTGGGCGCGCCGATCCGCATCGGCAAGACCGTCATCGAGCTGCGGAAGTAGTACGACAATGAGCGAGCGGAGCGAGCACGCAGCGGCGGTCCACACGACGGACCCCGGCGCGCTCCCGACCGGAGGGTGGGCACCGTGCGGATGTACCCGGAGCCGACGGGCGAGGTGCGCATGAGTCTGTCACTGCGCTTCGCCGCCGGATCGCACAAAGGCATGATCCGCGAGGGCAACGAGGACTCCGGTTACGCCGGTCCGCGGCTGCTCGCGATCGCCGACGGGATGGGCGGCCAGGCCGCCGGCGAGGTCGCCTCCTCCGAGGTGATCTCCACCATCGTCGCGCTCGACGACGACGTGCCCGGCTCCGACATCCTCACCTCGCTCGGCACCGCCGTGCAGCGCGCCAACGACCAGCTCCGGATGATGGTCGAGGAGGACCCCCAGCTGGAGGGCATGGGCACCACGCTCACCGCCCTGCTCTGGACCGGCCAGCGCCTCGGCCTCGTCCACGTCGGCGACTCCCGCGCCTACCTGCTGCGCGACGGCGTCCTGACCCAGATCACGCAGGACCACACCTGGGTGCAGCGTCTCGTCGACGAGGGACGCATCACCGAGGAGGAGGCCACCACCCACCCGCAGCGCTCCCTGCTGATGCGCGCGCTGGGCAGCGGCGACCACGTCGAACCGGATCTCTCCATCCGTGAGGTCCGGGCCGGCGACCGCTACCTGATCTGCTCCGACGGCCTGTCGGGAGTCGTCAGCCATCAGACGATGGAGGACACGCTCGCCAGCTACCAGGGCCCCCAGGAGACCGTGCAGGAGCTCATCCAGCTCGCGCTGCGCGGCGGCGGCCCCGACAACATCACCGTCATCGTCGCGGACGTCCTCGACATCGACAGCGGCGACACCCTCGCCGCCCAGCTCTCCGACACCCCGGTCGTCGTGGGCGCGGTCGCCGAGAACCAGCTCCAGTCGCAGGACAACGGCGCCATGCAGACCCCGGCGGGCCGCGCCTCGAACCTCGGCCGCCAGGTGCCCGGCCAGGGCGGCGGCGAGTTCGGCCCGCCCGGCAGCGGCGACACCACGGGCTACGTCCCGACCGGCGGCTTCGGCGGGTACTCGGACGAGGACTTCGTGAAGCCGCGCTCCGGGCGCAAGTGGCTGAAGAGGTCCTTCTACACGGTGCTCGCGCTCGCCGTGATCGGCGGCGGCCTGTACGGCGGCTACCGCTGGACGCAGACCCAGTACTACGTCGGCACCAAGGGCGAGCACGTCGCGCTGTACCGGGGCATCAGCCAGGATCTGGCCTGGGTCTCGCTCTCGAAGGTGCAGAAGGATCACCCCGAGATCGAACTCAAGTACCTGCCGCCCTACCAGCAGAAGCAGGTCAAGGCGACCATCGCCGAGGGCGGCCTCGACGACGCACAGTCGAAGATCGACGAGCTGGCCGTGCAGGCGTCCGCGTGCAAGAAGAACGCCGAGCGCCGCTCCGCCGAGAACGAGAAGAACGCCAAGACCGGCGAGGGCGAGGCCGGTGGCGTCACGGGAACCACAAAGTCCTCACTGACGTCCAAGGCCACATCGTCGCCGACTCCGAACCCGTCGGCGTCGGAACCCTCGTCCTCCAAGTCCAAGACCGCACCCACTCCCACACCCGGCCCCAGCCTCTCCGAGGAAGAGCAGAAGCTGGTCTCGCTGTGCGGTAAGCAGTAAGCAGCCGTGAGGGGCCCTGTCACACCATGAGCAGTAGTACGAACTCGTCGACGCACCACACGTCCACGATCGGCTCGATCGGTACGCCGAGCCGCCGCAACACCGAGCTGGCACTGCTGGTGTTCGCCGTCGTCATCCCGGTGTTCGCCTACGCCAACGTGGGCCTCGCCATCAACGACTCGGTGCCGCCCGGCCTGCTGAGCTACGGCCTCGGCCTCGGCCTGCTCGCCGGCGTCGGCCACCTCGTCGTACGCAAGTTCGCGCCGTACGCGGACCCGTTGCTGCTGCCGCTGGCCACCCTGCTCAACGGGCTCGGCCTCGTGGTCATCTGGCGACTGGACCAGTCGAAGCGGCTCCAGGCGCTGCCCAACTTCGTCGAGGCCGCGCCCCGGCAGCTGCTGTACACCGCGCTGGGCATCGCGCTGTTCGTCGTGGTGCTGATCTTCCTGAAGGATCACCGCGTCCTGCAGCGCTACACGTACATCTCCATGGTCCTGGCCCTGATCCTGCTGCTCCTGCCGCTGGTGCCGGGCCTCGGTCTGAACGTCTTCGGCGCCAAGATCTGGATCTCCATCGCCGGGTTCACCATCCAGCCCGGTGAGTTCGCGAAGATCGTCCTGGTGGTCTTCTTCGCCGGCTACCTCATGGTGAAGCGCGACGCGCTTGCCCTCGCCAGCCGCCGCTTCATGGGGCTCTACCTGCCGCGCGGCCGCGACCTCGGCCCGATCCTGGTCGTCTGGTTCGTCTCGATCCTCATCCTGGTCTTCGAGACCGACCTCGGCACCTCGCTGCTGTTCTTCGGCATGTTCGTGATCATGCTGTACGTGGCCACCGAGCGGACCAGCTGGATCGTCTTCGGTCTGCTGATGTCCGCGGTCGGCGCCGTCAGCGTCGCCTCCTTCGAGCCGCACGTCCAGCAGCGCGTCCAGGCCTGGCTCGACCCGATGCGCGAGTACACCCTCAGCCAGCAGGGCGTCGCCGGCCACTCCGAGCAGTCCATGGAGGCCCTGTGGGCCTTCGGCTCCGGTGGCACCCTGGGCACCGGACTCGGCCAGGGCAACTCCGACCTGATCAAGTTCGCCGCGAACTCCGACTTCATCCTCGCCACCTTCGGCGAGGAACTGGGCCTGGCCGGCATCATGGCGATCCTGCTGATCTACGGTCTGATCGTCGAGCGCGGTGTCCGGACGGCCCTCGCGGCCCGCGACCCGTTCGGCAAGCTCGCCGCCGTGGGTCTCTCCGGCGGTTTCGCCCTCCAGGTCTTCGTGGTCGCCGGCGGCGTCATGGGCCTCATCCCGCTCACCGGTATGACGATGCCGTTCCTGGCCTACGGAGGTTCCTCCGTCATCGCCAACTGGGCCCTGATCGGCATCCTGATCCGCATCAGCGACACCGCGCGCCGCCCCGCGCCCGCCCCCGCTCCCAACCCCGACGCCGAGATGACCCAGGTGGTCCGACCGTGAACAAGCCCCTGCGCCGGATCGCGATCTTCTGCGGGCTGCTCGTCCTCGCCCTGCTCATCCGGGACAACTACCTCCAGTACGTCCAGGCCGACTCCCTGAAGGACGACCCCAAGAACCGACGCGTCGCCATCGAGCGGTACGCCACACCGCGCGGCGACATCATCGTCGACGGCAAGTCGATCACCGGGTCGAAGAAGACGGACGGCAGCGACTTCGCGTACAAGCGGACCTACAAGGACGGCGCCATGTGGGCGCCCGTCACCGGGTACGCCTCCCAGGCCTTCGGCGCCACGCAGCTGGAGTCCATCGACGACGGCATCCTCACCGGCAACGACGACCGGCTCTTCTTCCGCAACACCCTGGACATGCTCACCGGCAAGAAGAAGCAGGGCGGCAACGTCGTCACCACCCTGAACTCGGCCGCCCAGAAGGCCGCGTACCAGGGTCTGCTCAGGCAGGGCAAGGGCGCCGTCGCCGCGATCGACCCGCAGACCGGCGCCATCCTCGCCCTGGCCTCCACCCCCTCGTACGACCCGTCGACGTTCGCCGGGAACTCCACGACGACCGACTCCAAGGCCTGGCAGAAGATCCAGAAGAAGAGCGACCCGGACGAGCCGATGCTCAACCGGGCGCTGCGCGAGACCTACCCGCCGGGCTCCACGTTCAAGGTGGTCACCGCGGCCGCGGCGCTGGAGAACGGCAAGTACACGAGCGCGGACGAGAAGACCAAGACCCCGCTGCCGTACACCCTCCCGGACACCACCACGGAGCTGAAGAACGAGGGGAACATCCCCTGCAAGAACGCCACCATGCGCGTGGCGCTCCGGGTCTCCTGCAACACGGTCTTCGGCAAGATCGGCGCCGACCTCGGCCGGGAGAAGATGGTCGAGCAGGCCGAGAAGTTCGGCTTCAACGAGGAGCAGTTCACGCCGGTGCGCGCCAGCGCCTCCACCTTCCCCACGAAGATGGACCGGCCGCAGACCGCGCTCAGCTCCATCGGCCAGTTCGAGACCGCGGCGACCCCGCTGCAGATGGCCATGGTCGCCTCGGCCGTCGCCAACAACGGCACGCTCATGAAGCCGTACATGGTCGACAAGCTGCAGGCTCCGAACCTGGACGTCATCGAGCAGACCGAGCCCGAGAAGATGAGCGAGCCGCTCTCCGAGGAGAACGCCCAGATCCTGCAGTCGATGATGGAGACGGTCGTCAAGGACGGCACCGGCACCAACGCGCAGATCAACGAGAACGGCGTCACCGTCGGCGGCAAGACGGGCACCGCGCAGCACGGCGTCGACAACAGCGAGAACCCGTACGCCTGGTTCATCTCCTACGCCAAGCAGAGCGACGGCAGCTCCCCGGTCGCCGTGGCCGTCGTGGTCGAGGACGAGAGCGCCAACCGTGACGACATCTCGGGCGGCGGCCTCGCGGCGCCCATCGCAAGGGACGTGATGAAGGCAGTCATCGACAGCAAGAAGTGACCCCCGTCACGTCCCCTGCACATCGGTGCACGTTGCGATACCGGTCCTGTATCGGGTGACGGTCTTGGCCAGGTCACACAAGGCGAGCCGGGTACGGTATGCCCGGACAGCACACCGCCGGACCACACAAGGGTGCGGTCGGGACTGACGGAGAGGGCTGGTAGGTAGCTATGGAAGAGCCGCGTCGCCTCGGCGGCCGGTACGAGCTGGGCCAGGTGCTCGGCCGTGGTGGCATGGCCGAGGTTCACCTCGCCCACGACACCCGGCTCGGCCGCACCGTGGCGGTGAAGACGCTGCGCGCGGACCTCGCGCGCGACCCGTCGTTCCAGGCCCGCTTCCGCCGGGAGGCCCAGTCGGCCGCCTCGCTCAACCATCCCGCGATCGTCGCCGTCTACGACACCGGCGAGGACTACATCGAGGGCATCTCCATCCCGTACATCGTGATGGAGTACGTCGACGGTTCCACGCTGCGCGAACTGCTGCACTCCGGGCGCAAGCTGCTGCCCGAGCGCACCCTGGAGATGACCATCGGCATCCTCCAGGCACTGGAGTACTCCCACCGTGCGGGCATCGTCCACCGTGACATCAAGCCGGCCAACGTGATGCTCACGCGCAACGGCCAGGTCAAGGTCATGGACTTCGGCATCGCCCGCGCCATGGGCGACGTCGGCATGACCATGACGCAGACGGCCGCCGTCATCGGCACCGCGCAGTACCTCTCCCCGGAGCAGGCCAAGGGCGAGCAGGTCGACGCCCGCTCCGACCTCTACTCCACCGGCTGCCTGCTGTACGAGCTGCTCACCGTCCGTCCGCCGTTCGTCGGCGACTCCCCGGTCGCGGTTGCCTACCAGCACGTCCGCGAGGAGCCGCAGCCGCCGAGCGTCTTCGACCCCGAGATCACGCCCGAGATGGACGCCATCGTCCTCAAGGCGCTGACCAAGGACCCCGACTACCGCTACCAGTCCGCGGACGAGATGCGCGCGGACATCGAGGCCTGCCTCGACGGCCAGCCCGTCGCCGCCACGGCCGCCATGGGATCCGTCGGCTACGGCGGCTACCCGGACGACCAGCCGACCACGGCCCTGCGCTCCACGGACGGGCAGGCCACCTCGATGCTGCCCCCGATGAACCCGGACGACGGCGGTTACGGCTACGACGACCGCCCGGACCGCCGCCGCCAGAAGAAGTCGAACACCTCGACGATCCTGCTGGTCGTGGCGGGCATCCTGGTGCTCATCGGGGCGATCCTCATCGGCAAGTGGGCGTTCGGGGGCGGCAACTCGGACAACGAGGCCTTCCCCGTGCCCAACTTCGTGGGCCAGACGCAGACCGACGCCAGGAAGATGGCCGAGAACCGCGAGCTGGAACTGACGTTCTCGAAGAAGGCCTGCGAGAACCAGAAGACCGGCAACATCTGCTCGCAGGATCCGAAGATCGGCTCCAAGGTCAACAAGGGCGACACGGTCAACCTGGTGGTGTCCACGGGAGCGCCGAAGGTCGCGGTGCCGAACGTGATCGACGACAAGCTGGCCGAGGCCAAGAAGGAACTCGAGAAGGACAAGTACCAGTTCCAGGTCGAGACCAGGACCAAGGAGTCCAGCCAGGACGCCGGCACGGTCCTCGCTCAGGACCCGGACCCGGGCGAGGAGGTGGAGAAGGGATCGACGATCACCCTCACCATCGCCAAGGAGAAGAAGCAGGCCACCGTCCCGGACGTCACCGGCAAGTCCTGTGACGAGGCCAAGCAGCAGATGACGGCCAACAACCTGGTCGGCGAGTGCACCGAGGTCGAGACCGCCGACGCGGCACAGGTCGGCAAGGTCCTCCAGACGATTCCGGCCGCCAACACCACGGCCGACCCGAACTCCAAGGTCACCATCCAGGTCGGCAAGGCCGCCGAGAAGCAGAAGGTGGCCGTCCCGGCTGTGACCGGGCAGCGGCTCAAGGATGCCAAGAAGGCCATCCAGGGCGCGGGTCTCCAGGTCGGCAACATCACGGGCTCGCAGGACGACAACTCCATCGTCCTGATCTCCGACCCGCCGGCGGGCAGCCAGGTCGACCAGGGCACCGCGGTCAACCTGACCACCACGGGCCAGTCCGGCGACAACGGCGGCAACGGCAACGGCGGCATCTTCGGAGGCGTCACCGGCACGGTGTTCCGCACGGAGGAGTAGCGCCGGGCGGCGGGGCGGCCCCCGGCCGCTCCGTCCGCTCCGTAACCGCGAGAGCCCCGGCCCCCTTCGAGGGGGCCGGGGCTCTCGCGTTCGGCCGTGCGGTGCGGCTGCGTCGTGTCCCGCTGCGGACCCGTGACCGCTAGCGGAGTTCCTTGGGCGGCGTGCGGTCGCCGTCGACCTTCTCCACCCTCTCCAGCTCGCCCCAGACCACGTAGCGGTAGCGGGACGTGTAGACGGGCGTGCAGGTGGTCAGGGTGATGTAGCGGCCGGCCTTCTTCACGCCCGCCTGCTTCGGGACCGGCCCGAGGACCCGCACGTTGTACTTCGAGGTCTCCGGAAGGATCGAGAAGACCTTGTAGACGTACCAGTCGTCCTTGGTCTCGAAGACGATCGCGTCGCCCTTCCGGACCTTGTCGATGTTGTGGAACTTGGCGCCGTGACCGTCGCGGTGGGCGGCCAGCGAGAAGTTGCCCTTCTTGTCCTGCGGGAGGGCCGACTTGACGGGGTCCGTGTAGTAGCCGGCGACACCGTTGTTCAGGACCTTCGTCGACGTGCCCTTCTTGACGAGCACCTCGCCGTTCCTCATGGCGGGCACGTGCAGGAAGCCGATGCCGTTCTTGGTGTCCAGCGCGCCCGGGCCGCCGCGGTCCAGCCAGTTGTCCCGGACCTGGTCGGCCTCCTTGTGCGCCGCCCGGTCGGCTATCACGTTCGTCCACCACAGCGAGTAGACGACGAAGAGACCGAGCACCAGCCCGGCGGTGATGAGGAGTTCACCGAAGACACTGACGGCCATCGCGATCCGGCCGGAGCCGCGGCGCCGCGGCACGGGCACCGCGTCGGCGTCGGCTTCCGCGCCGGCGCGCTCGTCGTGGTCCGCCCTCGCTGCCACTGTGCATCCGCCCCGTCTGGTCCGTCTCAGATTGTCCCGGTAGGCCCAGGGAACCGGTTCCGCGCCGCTAGTCGACGAGCGCGTCCGGCTTTCCCTTGCTGCGCGGCCGTTCCTCAACCATCTTGCCCCAGACGATCATCCGGTACTTGCTGGTGAATTCCGGCGTACACGTGGTCAGTGTGATGTAGCGCCCCGCCGTGGTGAAACCCGACCCCTTGGGGATGGGGTCCAGCACCGCGGTGTTCGACGGCGACGTCACCGGCAGGATCGACGCCATCTCGTAGACGAAGTACTCGTCCTGCGTCTCGACGACGATCGGATCACCCGGCTTGAGGCGGTTGATGTACCGGAACGGCTCGCCATGGGTGTTGCGGTGCCCCGCGACACCGAAGTTGCCCTTCTTGGCCTCCGGCATCGCCGTCTTCACGCTGTCCTCGTCGTAATGGCCGACCATTCCGCGGTCGAGGACCTTGGACTTGCTGATGCCCTCCGCGATCGGCGCGACGACGTCCAGCTTGGGGATGTGGAGGATCGCGAAGCCCTGCCCCGGCTCGAACGCCCCCGGCTTCCGCTTGCCGTTCGCCCAGTCCTCCTGCAGGTGGTGCGCCGCACTCCCCGCCTGCTGGTGCGCCCGGATGTTGGACCACCACAGCTGATAGGTCACGAACAGCAGCATCAGGACGCCCGTGGTGATGAACACCTCGCCGATCATCCGGCTCACCAGCACGCCCGCGCCGGGCCGTTGGGCCCGTGCCGCGCGCCGCGCCTCCACCCGGGAGCGCGGCGCCTCCGAAGACCCCTCGGCGGGGGCCTCCGCGGCCGCCTGCGGGCCCGTGTGCCGCCCACGGCGCCCGGCGGCCTTCCGGCGGGCCGCGCGGCCTCCTGGGGCGCCTGTGGACTCGTCCTCGGCCGCACGGGCCCGGCGGGGCACGTCCGCCGTCCGCAGCGCCATCGTCTCGTCGTCCGGCAGCCGCGGCGCCACCGCGGGCTGCACGAGCGTCTGATCCGCGTAGGAGGCGGCGGCCGGCTGCTCGTACGGGGCCACCGGATCCGGGTAGGGCTGCGCGTACGCATCTCCGTACGGGGGCGGCTGCGGCGCCTGCGGGTACGGCTGCGCCTGCGGCGCCTGCGGCGCCTGCGGGTAGGGCTGCGGTGTCTGCTGGTAAGGCTGCGGCGACGGCGGGTACGAACCCTCCACCTGCCCGTACCAGTCCTGCGCGTAACCCTCGGGGTCGTACCACTCCTGGGCGCCGGGCGCCCGCTGCTGAGCGGGGAGCGGGTCCGTCAGGGGGTCGCCGAACCTCCCGGCGGCCGCCCCGAAGTTCTCGGCGCCCTCGAACGCGTCCGCGCCCCCGTACGCGGCCTCGCCGCCGTAGGGGGAACCCTCGCGCTCGGGGCGCAGCGCGGTCACGCCGTGGCCCTGCCCACCACCGGGGCGAGCCCCGACGACCTGGCCACGGCACCTTGGTCCCCGCACTCGGTCAGCCAGTTGGCCAGCATCCGGTGCCCGTGCTCGGTCAGCACCGACTCGGGATGGAACTGCACGCCCTCGACCCGCAGTTCGCGATGGCGCAGGCCCATCACGATGCCGTCGTGCGTGCGCGCCGTGACCTCGAGCTCGGCCGGCACCGTCAGGGGCTCGGCGGCCAGCGAGTGGTAGCGCGTCGCCGTGAAGGGCGAGGGCAGACCGGCGAAGACTCCCTTGCCCCCGTGCTCGACGAGCGAGGTCTTGCCGTGCAGCAGCTCCGGCGCACGGTCCACCACACCGCCGTACGCCACCTGCATCGACTGCATGCCGAGACAGACGCCGAAGACGGGGACACCGGTCGCCGCGCAGTGCCGGACCATGTCGATGCAGACGCCCGCCTGCTCCGGGGCACCCGGGCCCGGCGACAACAGCACCCCGTCGAAGCCGTCCTGGGCGTGCGCCGTCGACACCTGGTCGTTGCGCACCACCTCGCACTCCGCGCCCAGCTGGTACAGGTACTGGACGAGGTTGAAGACGAAGCTGTCGTAGTTGTCGACGACGAGAATCCGCGTGGTCACTGGTCGTCCACCGTCACATCGTTGAAGGGCAGCAGCGGTTCGGCCCAGGGGAAGACGTACTGGAAGAGCACGTAGACCACCGCGAGGGCCAGGACGAGGGAGATCAACGCCCTCACCCATGCGTTCCCCGGCAGATGCCGCCAGATCCAGCCGTACATGCCGTCCCTTCCGTAGCACCACGGCACCAGAGTCACGCCGTACACCATCGGACTCACGCCGTACGCCACCAGACTAACGGCGCAACGCCTCCGGTTTCCCGGCCTCCACAGGCTGGGTGGAATCGAGGTGGGCCCAGACGATCAGCCGGTGACTGTGCCCCCACTCGGGCTCGCAGGTGGTCAGGGTCAGATAGCGGCCCGCTCGCGTGTACCCGGACTTCCGCGGCACCGGGTCGATGACGGCGACGTCGCCGGGCAGCGTCCGGTACGGCTTCGTGTCGATGCGGTACGTGAACCAGGTCGTCCCGTCGGTCAGCACGACGGCGTCCCCGGGACGCAGCCCGGGGAAGTCCTTGAAGGGGTCGCCGTACGTGCGGCGGTGCCCCGCCACCGCGAAGTTGCCCCGCTGTCCGAGCTGCGCGGTGCCCGCGTAGTGGCCGAGCCCCTTCTTCAGCGTGCCGACCGCGGTGCCTTCCAGCACGGGCTTGTTCCACGTGAAACCAAGACGCGGCACGTACATGATCGCGAAGGGTTCACCGCTCGCGTAGGGCGCCGGATCCCGGGGTGCAGCCGTGGGCGCACCGGAGCTTCCGCTTCCGTCCGACGGGGTGGGAGCCGGCCGGACGGTCCCCTGCGCCCACCGCTCCTGCAGGGTGTCGATCTGCCGGTCCATCACGCTGTCGGCCTGCACGCCCGTCCAGAACAGCACGTAGACCACGAACAGCACGATCACGGCGCCCACGGTGATGCACAGCTCGCTGAGCGTCCTGACGACCACACGCACCGACACGGGCCCCCCAGTGGCAGTTGCTCCACGCCTCCGGCCGCTTCGCGGACCCGCTACTCCACGGGCTTCGCGTAGTGGAGATCCACTGTGCCCGAGTAGCCGGGAAGAGTCACCGTCCCGTCCTCCTCGACTTTCCAGCCGAGCCCGTAGACGTTGACGTACACCATGTAGTTCTGGATCGCCGCGGAGGCCGCCAGGGCCTTCTGGAGCTTCGCCGGGTCGCCGACCGCCGTGATCTTGTACGGCGGGGAGTAGACCCGGCCCTGAAGGATCAGGGTGTTGCCGACACAGCGCACCGCGCTCGTGGAGATCAGCCGCTGGTCCATGACCTTGATGCCCTCGGCGCCGCCCTGCCACAGCGCGTTGACCACGGCCTGCAGGTCCTGCTGGTGGATCACCAGGTAGTCGGGCTGGGGCTCGGGATAGCCGGGCAGTTTGGCCGTCGCGTTCGGCGGAGCGTCGTTGAGGGTGACCGTGACGGCCTTCCCGCGGAGCTTCTGGGTGCCGGCGTTCTTCTCCAGCGCGGCCAGTTTCGCGTCCTCGGCCTCGGAACGGCCGTCGTCGCGCTCGGCGAGGGACTCGACGTCGTCGCGCAGGGCGCCGTTGGACTCGTCGAGCTGCCCGTTGCTGTGACTGCGCTCCTGGATGAGGTCCGAGAGCTTCAGCATGGACGCATCCGTCCGGATATTGGTGCCCTTGGCCGTGTTGAAGCTGGTGAAGAAGATGAGCCCGGCCAGGGCGAACACCGCTACGGTGAGCACCCGCACGGGCCGGAAACGGCGCGTGCGGGCCGGGGTGGGACCCGTCCCTGGGGAGTCGGCAGAATTGCTCAACGTACCCTTATCTCCTTAGGCGCCGCGGAAGCACTACGCTAACGGACGCCCGGGGGAGCACTCAGTGTCCCCTTGTACGCTGCCCCGGAGCCCGCCCCAGTTCCCTGCGCGGCCACGCAGCGCATCGACAGGAGAGACCCTCGTGCCGAAGTCACGTATCCGCAAGAAGGCCGACTACACGCCGCCGCCGTCCAAGCAGACGACGGCCATCAAACTGAACAGCCGCGGCTGGGTCGCCCCGGTCATGCTGGCCATGTTCCTCATTGGCCTGGCCTGGATCGTCGTCTTCTACGTGACCAACGGTTCGCTGCCGATCGACGCGCTGGACAACTGGAACATCGTGGTCGGCTTCGGCTTCATCGCGGCGGGATTCGGCGTCTCCACGCAGTGGAAGTAGCCGCCTTCCCGGTCGGCTGACGGCAGCCCAGCGCAGGGTGGACGCAGCTCTGCCCCGAGCTATCCACTGAGTTATCCACAGAAGTTTTCCACAGTGGGGAAAAAGAACGACGATCTGTGGATAACCAACCTGGTGTTGACGCCGGTGTGACTGACCTACCGGGATCCGGAAGCCTGTTCGCCCCCTGTCCTACCTGGGAAAACTCGGGTCGGCGACAGGGGGCACAGTTGTTCCCGCACAGCGTGCACAAGATCCGCCACAGTCTGTGGACAACAGTGGGCGGTCAGGTGAGCTGAGCCGTCCTGACCAGCGTCATGACGACCACGACCGCCAGCACGAGGGCACATGTCCCGTACTGCACGAGGCTCCGCCGCTCCCGTGGGGCGTGGACCATGGCGTAGCCGACGACGACACCGGCGACCAGACCGCCGATGTGGGCCTGCCAGGCGATGTTGCTCCACCCGAAGGTGAAGACCAGGTTGATCGCCAGCAGCGCGAGGACCGGGCGCATGTCGTAGTCGAGCCGTCGCATGAGGACGGCGGTCGCGCCGAAGAGACCGAAGATCGCGCCTGAGGCCCCGAGCGAGGGCTGGTTCGGAGCCGCGAGCGCATACGAGAGTGCGCTGCCCGCGAGGCCGGAGATGACGTAGAGCGCGAGGTAGCGGACGCGGCCGAGGGCGGCTTCGAGGGGGCCGCCGATCCACCAGAGGCTGAGCATGTTGAAGGCGATGTGCATGATGCTGCCGTGCAGGAAGGCCGAGGTCAGCAGCCGGTACCACTGCCCCTCGGCGATACCTTCGACCGAACCGAGAGCCGGAACGTACGCACGGCCGATGAGCTCGAAGTGGGCCGTGAAGCGTTCGCCGACGGACACCTGCTGCACGACGAACGCGGCCAGGTTGATCCCAAGAAGGATCTTGGTGACGAGCCGGGGGTCGGCCGCGACCGTGCCGCCGGCGAGCGTACGGGGCCGGGTGGCCGTCGGGGCGTGCCCGGTGCCGGATCCGGTGCGCACGCAGTCCGGGCACTGGAAGCCGACGGACGCGCTGACCATGCAGTCCGGGCAGATGGGGCGCTCGCACCGGGTGCACCGGATGCCCGTCTCCCGGTCGGGATGCCGGTAACACGTCGGCGGACTCTGGGCGTCCTGCGGCCCCTGGCCGCTCGGACCCTGCGGACTGCCTGGCACCTTGTCCATGACGGGGGTCCCCTCACCTCTGCGTACGACGGCCGCACCGTCGGCGCATCGGGGTCCGCTGGGCTCTGCGGGCCCGTGCGCCAACGCACCGCCCCGCCCCTCCTTACGGACGAGCGGGGCGTTTGGTTCCCCGGAGGAAACCTCGGGGCTCAGCCCTGGCGGGTCTCCACGACGACGGACTCGATGACGACGTCGTTGACCGGCCGGTCGGTGCGCGGGTTGGTCGGGGTGCTCACGATGGCGTCCACGACCTTCTGGCTGGCCGCGTCGGTGACCTCGCCGAAGATGGTGTGCTTGCGCGTCAGCCAGGCCGTCGGGGAGACGGTGATGAAGAACTGGGAGCCGTTGGTCCCCGGTCCGGCGTTCGCCATGGCCAGCAGGTAGGGCTTGTCGAAGGCAAGGTCGGGGTGGAACTCGTCCTCGAACTTGTAGCCCGGGCCGCCGGTGCCGTTACCGAGCGGGTCGCCGCCCTGGATCATGAAACCGCTGATCACCCGGTGGAAGACCGTGCCGTCGTAGAGCTTGTCCGTGGTCGTCTCGCCGGTTTCCGGGTTGACCCACTCACGCTCGCCCTTGGCGAGCTCGACGAAGTTCCGGACCGTCTTGGGCGCGTGGTTCGGCAGGAGCCGGACTTCGATGTCGCCTTGGTTGGTCTTCAGGGTGGCGTAGAGCTGCTCAGCCACGATGTGCCTTCCGTTGCCTTCTCTGACTCCCCGATCCTCGCACGGACCGGCCTGCCCGGCGCCCGCCACCACTCGTCCCGGCGCTTAGTACTTCATCTACCGGGCACCCGGATCACGTCCCCGGACAGCCGTCCGGGGGCGGCGCCTGCAGAAAACCGGTCGAGTCCTCCCAGACGGGGGCGCGTCGCGACGATCCGTGGCATTGTCGTCGACAAGCTCCTGTTGCCCTGTATTAATCCGCTATTGGACCTGATCGTCGTCTGTCAGTCGTTTTGATCGCCCTGCGGTCGGCGGCTGCTCCAGGCTCGCCCGGGAGGGGGGTATCCGTGACCCGGATGCCCGTCCTCACATGCTCCGAAGGTTACTGACGGGCATGATCCCGATAAGGGCGGAAAGGTGAAATACCGTACGCCACCGAGGAGGAGGAAACCCGTGACCCGCATCGACAGCGTGCGCGCCGCGACCGGCTCGGCAAAGGACAGCGTGCTGCACGCCGCGGAAGTGGTGGCGCCCTATGCCGACACGGCCAAGGACAGGGCCGCTCACTACGCAAACGAGGCACGCGTACGGCTTGCGCCGAAGGTGTCGCTGGCCGCCGACCAGGCCCGCGTCCAGTACGACGCCCATCTCGCGCCGCGTCTGGAACAGGCTCGCTCGCACGTACCGCCGAAAGTCGACCAGGCCGCCCACGACGCCGCGGTCCGCACGCGCAAGGCCGCGCGTCAGGCCGCCGAATACTCGAAGCCGAGGATCGACCAGGCAGTGGCGGCGGCCCAGCCCGTGAGCAAGGAGGCCGCGGCACGCGGAGTCGCCGCACTGGCCGCCCTGCGTGGCCAGGTCTCGCCCAAGGAGATCCAGAAGCTGGTCCGCAAGCAGCAGCGGCGGGCCAGGGCCGGACGGATCGCCAAGGGTCTGGCCGTTCTGGGTCTCGTGGCGGGCGGCGCCTTCGCCGCCTGGAAGTGGTGGGACAAGCAGGCCAACCCCGACTGGCTGGTCGAGCCCCCCGCTGCCACCGAGGTGCCGGACAACGGCCACCTGTCGGCCGTCGACGGCAGCCAGGCCGCCCTGGACCCCGAGGTTCAGGCCAAGGAAGCCGAGGAGGAGTCGGCGGACCGCGACGAGCACCGCTGATCCCGGCCACGCGCCGGCCTCAACAACGCCGTGGGGCAGAAGACTTGAGGGTCTTCTGCCCCACGGCGTTGTTTCACGTGGAACATCGGACCCCCGAGCGGGGCGCCCGCCCCGCGTTGCCGTGGACCCGGCGTTTACAGCCGCCGGCCTTGATGACGTTTGCAATGCGACGCACACATGACATCCACACAAACCCCTTAACGGACTGCGTTGCCCCGGTTACTCGAACGCACTCACGCCCACTCCCACAAGGTCCGCTCCCCGGCGGGCCGCGCGGACCGCGCGACCCCGCAGCCCAAAGCCACCACGTCACGGCGAGGGGATTTCCCACCGTTTGCGCAAAGAAATGCAACGAGAGCAAAGCCCATGCCTGTGACACACGTCACCAAGATCGGGGGCGTCGCCGCACGGGACGGGTCGGCGGCCGTTCCGCATGCGGAGGAACCAGGGCATAAGAAGACCGGCCAGGCGCCCGCCGAGGGCGTCTGACCGGTCCGGATTGTGGAGCCTAGGGGAGTCGAACCCCTGACATCTGCCATGCAAAGACAGCGCTCTACCAACTGAGCTAAGGCCCCGGAAGAGGAACGTCCGGCCGGCAGAACCTCGTACCGGCGGGCGCCGCAGACCAGAGTACCGGGTCACCCCCGGGATCTCGCAAAAAGATTGGGGGTCCCCGTGGACGACCACGCTCCGTAAGATGCTCGGCGTGGTTCGCGGCAGCGAACCGCCGTACTTGGGGAAGCGATGGGGAGACGCAATGGACGCCGCACAGCAGGAAGCAACCGCAAGAGCCCGGGAGCTGCAGCGGAACTGGTACGGGGAGCCGCTGGGGGCGCTCTTCCGTAGGCTCATCGACGATCTGGGTCTCAACCAGGCGCGTCTTGCCGGGGTACTGGGGCTGTCCGCTCCCATGCTGTCGCAGCTGATGAGTGGCCAGCGCGCCAAGATCGGCAATCCCGCGGTCGTCCAGCGCGTACAGCTGCTCCAGGACCTGGCGGGGCAGGTCGCGGACGGCAGTGTCAGTGCGGCCGAGGCGACCGACCGGATGGACGAGATCAAGAAGTCGCAGGGGGGCTCGGTGCTGAGCAACACCACGCAGACGACCAGCAGTTCGGGGGCGCCGACGGTCAAGCGGGTGGTCCGCGAGATCCAGTCGCTGCTGCGCTCGGTGGCGGCGGCCGGGGACATCATCGATGCGGCGGACACCCTCGCCCCGACCCACCCGGAACTGGCAGAGTTCCTCCGGGTGTACGGCGCGGGCCGTACGTCCGACGCGGTGGCGCACTACCAGTCCCACCAGAGCTGAGCAGACGGCCCGGCCGCCCAACACCCCGCCGGCGAGGGTCTCCTGGACCTCCGGCCGCGGGGAGGCAGGCAGCCGGGCACCTCACGGGGCACGCACAACAGGACACCGCTCGACAACCAGGGGGAGACGGCACCGGAGTACGGCGCCGCGGGCGGCCCGGACGGCGTGGCGCCCCGAAGTGCCCGGACGCGGGCACGTCGACGAGCTCCAGCGGGCCGGGCACCTCGCACGAGGCCACCGGGCCGAAATCCGAAGGGGGAGCGAGGCACGACCATGGGTGAGGTCTTCGCCGGCCGGTACGAACTGGTCGACCCGATCGGGCGCGGGGGAGTCGGTGCCGTCTGGCGCGCCTGGGACCACCGGCGTCGTCGGTACGTGGCCGCCAAGGTCCTGCAGCAGAGCGACGCCCATTCGCTGCTGCGCTTCGTGCGGGAGCAGGCGCTGCGGATCGACCATCCCCATGTGCTCGCACCGGCCAGCTGGGCCGCCGACGACGACAAGGTCCTCTTCACGATGGACCTGGTGGCCGGGGGCTCGCTGGTCCATCTCGTCGGCGACTACGGCCCCTTGCCTCCCCTCTTCGTCTGCACCCTGCTCGACCAGCTCCTGGCCGGGCTCGCCGCCGTGCACGCGGAGGGCGTCGTGCACCGCGACATCAAGCCCGCCAACGTGCTGCTGGAGGCCACCGGCACGGCCCGCCCGCGGCTGCGGCTCAGCGACTTCGGCATCGCCATGCGTCTCGGCGAACCGCGGCTGACCGAGACCAACTACGTGGTGGGGACGCCCGGTTACTTCGCGCCCGAGCAGATGACGGGTGCCGACCCCGCCTTCCCCGCCGATCTGTTCGCCGTGGGACTGGTCGCCCTCTATCTGCTCGAAGGCGCCAAGCCCGACTCCAAGGCACTGATCGAGTACTTCGCCGCCCACGGCACGCCACGGGCGCCCCAGAGCATCCCCGAACCGCTGTGGCAGGTCGTGGCGACGCTGCTGCAACCGGATCCGGACGCCCGGTTCCGTACCGCGACGGGAGCGCGCAAGGCCCTCGCCTCGGCCACCGAACTCCTGCCCGAACCCGGTCCCGACGACGAACTGGTGGAGGTCTTCGACCAGGTGGGGCCGCTGCCCGCGGGCTTCGGCCCCGAGGGCCCGCTCCGCAGAGCGCCGGGCGTGACCCACGCGTCCCCTCACCCGGGCGTCCCCTCCCCCGACGGAACGGACACCCCGCCGCAGCCGGACTCCGCCCCCTCCCACCCGGGCATCGGTCCGATCCCCCCGCGCCCCGGCACCGCCGCGATCCCTCCGCGCCCCGGAACCGGCGCCACCCCGTCGCTCTCCGGTGGTGGCGCGATACCGCCGGTCCCCGACAGCGGTGCCCTGCCTCCGCGCCCCGGGACCGGTGCGACACCGTCGTATCCCGGCACGGGCGCGATACCCCCGTATCCGGGAACCGGTGCCGTACCCCCGTACCCCGCTCCCGCCGCGGTGCCCCCGCCTCCGGGCGCGGTGCCGTCCGCGTCCGATCCGGGTGGCACGCCCGCACCCGCCCCGCGGGCGCCGGAGTCCGACTCCCGCCCGGGAGCCCCGCGCCCCGGCTTCACTCCGGACGCCTCGCACACCGGCACCGGCACCGGCACCGGCACCGGCACCGGGCACGGTCCGATACCTCCCCGGCCGGTCCGGGACCCCGCACTGCCGCACCTACCCGCAGATCACCAGGGCCTCGGCGGCAGCGGCGAGCACAGCCGACGGCACGGCACGACCGCGTCCGGTACGCCGGAGGGCCGCAACTCCGGGTCACTCGCCCCGAACGCCGGCACCCCGGACCGCGAACCGTCCACGATGTCCGACACCGGAAGCTTCCATCTGCCGCCGCCCCTCGCCCGGGAGGCGACCACCCACCGGCCGCAACCGGCCCCGTACGCCCAGCCGCACCCTCCCCCCGCCTCGGCGCAGACGCCCGTCCACACCCTCCCCTTCGCACCGACGCCCGTCTCCACTCCCCACCAGCCCGCGGCCCCGATGACCGCGATGCCGCGGCACGCGTTCGCCGCCGCGGGCGCGCACGCCGCCCGGACCCCGCAGGCGCCCCGCGCGTCGCAGTCGGTCGCGCGGCACCGCACCAGGCGGCCGGGACCGCCCGCGAAGGTGGCCCTCCCCATGCTGTTCCTCGCGCTCGTCTGCTTCGCCGTGGGCTTCTGGGCGCTGACGCGGATCTGAACGCCGGAGGCCGCGGGATCAGTGACCCGGCGTACGAGCGGAGCCCGCCCGCGCGGGCCTCCCGCGCCGTCGTGCCACCGCCGTCCACACGGCGAGCGTGAGCACCAGCGCGCACCCCGAGCCGATGCCCGTCGCGGCGACCACTTTCATCGCGGGGTCCCCGCTGCCGGCGCTCCAGGTGTCGCCGCTCGTACCGCTGTCCCCGGACCCACCGCCCGCCGGGCCGTTCCCCGCCGCCGCTCCCGCTTCCGCGCGGTCCTCGTCGGTGACCTCGAACGCGTCACGCGGTGCGGCACTCCCCAGGTAGGCGGGACCGTCCTCGGCGTCGCCCTTCACCTGCACCCGCAGCGTCAGTTCGAGAGGGGCGTCGCCGAACTTCTCGGCGACCTGCCCGCCCAGGTGCAGCGCGAGGTAGTACCCACCGGCGAACCGCATCCCGCTCGTCCGCGCGCTGATCCCGTAGCGGTTGTCGTACTCCACCGGCGGCAGCGCGGGCAGCACCGCCGGCCGACGGCTGCCCCCGTACCCCGAACCCACGTCGTCGACGAAGCCCCGCGCCGGGTTGTAGAGCGACATGACCAGAGCGGTGCCCACGTACCGGTCACCGCTGTCCGGACTGCCGAGTTCCGCGGTGGCGTAGAGCTGCTGGCCCCAGTCGACGGGCACCTTGTAGAAGAGGGTCTGCCCCGCTTCGATCCGGGTCTCCCAGACCCCTTGTCCGAGCGGTGCGGCCGTACTGAAGCCCGTGCCGCCCGAGCGGCGTACGGCCTCGCCCGGAAGGGCGTCCGGCGGTGCGGAGTTCCAGGTCTGCGGCGCGGTCGTCGCACCAGACTTCGGCACCTGCGGCTCGGACGTATAGGTGATCTCCAGGCCCCAGTCGTCCGGGGAGGAGGTGGGCGGCCCGCTGCGCTCGACGACCGCGTAGTACGTGCCCGCCTCCTGGCACACGTACTCGGTGCGGCCGATCTCGCGGGACGCCGCGGCGGCGATCGGGTGCGGGCTCTGGGTGGCACCGATGTGGGCGGTCTTGGTGGAGCACGTGGAGCCGTCCGCCTCCTGCACGGACACCTTGACGCCGTCCGCGGAGGAGACCTCGGTCCCCGCCCGGGGGACGGCCGTGGCCGAGACGTACGCGTTGGACCTGGCGTCCAGGTCGAGGCGGTAATAGATCTTGCCGCCCTTGGCTATGGAGCTCCTGTACGTCCCACCGGGTGCCAGGCGCGCGGCCCCGGTGATGCGGTCGGCGCCCTCGACCGTCCTGGCGTCCTCGGCGAAGTCGTACGGATCCGGGCCGCCGTTCCAGGTGGCGGGCAGGCCCGCGCCGACGGCGGGACCGCCACCGGACCTCCCGCCGGCACCGGCATCAGGGCCCCGGCCGGCGATCGACGGCGCCGAGGCGGGGCTCGCCGCCGCCTGCCCCGGCAGAACCGCCGTGACGCCCAGCGCCCCCGTCGTGCACAGCGCCGCCATCACCGCAACCGGTGTCCGGACGCTCCGTGGCATCGCGCGCCGCTTCGCCGTGCGCCGCCCCATCCCGCGCCACCCCTCGTCGTAACCCCCGGATCGTGGCCCATCCTGCCCCCACGGGCCCCCGCGGCGCCCGGGCTCTGCGCAGGAGCGGCCGAAACGATGCGTCACCGGAGGGGCCCGGGCCGCCTGCCTTCCCGGGTTCCCGCCCGGCGGCTGCGCGGAAAGGCGGGACAACCCGCGCCGGGACAACACAAAACCCCGACCGTGAGGACGGCCGGGGTCTGTTCTGATCTGAGACTGGTGTCGCTACTCACGAACCCGTGGGCACGGAGTCAGTCGCCTCCGTCCACAGATCCTGCTCGGCGCGATCCGCCTGGATCTGGCGGTACACGAGGAGCCCGCCGATGGCGGCCAGTGCGACCAGGAGAAGCTTCTTCACCGCGCGACCTCGTCTTTCCTTGACGTAGGGGACCTCTGGCGCCCGACTATACACACCGACCGATATCGATCGGTGACCTGCGTCCGCCCTCAACTGGCCTGGCAGACAGCGCAGTAGGAAGAGGTCCCTCCGCTCCGATCGGAGAGTGATCACATCTTCACCGAGGGTTTCTTCGCCCCGGTTTCTCCACTCTGTTCATCATTTCTCAGCTCCTGCGGCCAAAAGAGTGGTGTTCATCGGAAGATCACCGCACGGCGAGCGTCGGTCCGGCACGCGGCGGCCGACATACACATCATGAGGAAAGTACGCAAATCCACCCACCCGAAAGAGAGGGACCATGACCCGCAACCCGGTCATGAACCTGTGGACCGCGGTCGTCACCGCATTCCTCGCGCTGTGCACGTCGCTCGGACTCATCACGACGACCGCCGTCGCCGCCGTACCCGAGGGGGAGACGGCCCGCAACGCCGATGCCCCGCGGAACACCGCGGCGTCGGAGGAGCCCATCCGGACCCGACCCCACGCGGGCTCGCTGCCACCGACGATGAAGCAGCGGATCCACGCCGAGGCGCACGGCTCCTCACCGTCCTGCCGGCACCGTCCGCCGACGGACTCCACGGCCACGGACACCGCCGCCGTACCGGAAAGCTCCCCGGTCCCAGCCGTCGCACGCGCCGGCGCGGCCCCTGAGGCAACCGCCGTCCTCGACGCGGCCGGGCCCACGGCAGGACCGGCCCGCGCAACGGATTCCCGGCAAGCGGCCGACGGCTCGGATCACGCCGCGGCACCCTTCGGCGTCTTCGGCCCCACTCGCGCGACGACCGGCACCCTCGTCCTCCGCACGCTCGCGGCACAGCCGGCCGTGACCCCCGGCGATGAACTCCCCGACCGCCCCGGGGACACCGCGCGCACGACCACCGCGCCTGTCGCCGACGCGCAGCCCGTCGACGCCGTCCTTCTGCCCTCGCAGGCCTCGGCCCCGGTCCCGCTTCCGGCGCCCTTCCCCGCACCTGCCCCCGCGCCCGCTTCGGTTCCGGTCCTGGCCGGCGCCGGCGCCGCGGCTCTGGGATGACGTCTCACTCCCGGCGTCGACGCGGGCATGTGCCGGTGCGACCAGCCGGGCGCCACACCGCCCGTACAGGCCGGACCGGTCAGACGGGCTCGCAGGAGGAGTCGGCGGCGACCAGGGTCACGAGTTCGCCCGGCAGCTCCACGTGCGCGCCGCAGAAGCACAGGAAACGATCGTCCGCATCGGCCTGCGCACCGAGGTCGATCGTGAGGATCGCCTCCACCTCGCGCAGTAGTTCACGGGTGGGCGCACCGCGCGCCACCAGGATGCTCACTTCGTCAGGGTCCCAGATGGCGATCTTCGGAAGGTCGTCCGCCACAGAAATCACGATGCACACAGGTATCTCCCCAGGGATGCATGAGGGCATGCAGGAACCCCGCTCCGGGAGGCCAGCGGCACACCGATCGTACCCGCGCGTGTTCCCTGAGTGAGAGTTGTTGTGATATTCCCTTGCCACGTGCCCACCGGAAACGGCCCTCCGCACGAGGACCGATCCGACGGATCCCCCCGCGAGCACCTCGACGCACCAGGACGTCCCCCGCACACCGGGACGGCGCCGGCACCGTCAAGTGGAGCGGCTGAGCTGGAGCATGGCTTCGGCGTTCTTCACCAGGGCCCGCTGTCGCGACTCGGGCAGCTGGCGGTAGAGCTTGAGCAGCTGGGCCTCGCGTTCGTCACCACTCGGCCCGGGCACCGGCCGGCCGACGGAGGCGAAGAACTCCCGCGGCGTGGTCCGCACACCCCAGCGTCGGAATACCTCGACCATCACACGCAGCCTGTCCGGATCGATGCGAGAGGTCCCACGCGTCCGGTTCATCCAGGCATTGAGCGTCGGATAGGAGATACCGGCTTCCGCGGCCAGATCCTTCTGCGTCCTGCCCTGCGACTCACCGAGGAGACGTTCGAGCAGCGCAGGCAGATCCTCGCCCTCGACGGCGGTGTCCTCACCGAAGTCCGGCTCGCCCGCGTCGGGTTCGCCGCTCGGCTGAAAGTTGCTGGTCACGCGGTCAAGCATCGACCATCGGCATCTACATGTGCAAGTAGATCGCAGATCGATGGGTCGAATTTTCGTGATCGGCAGGCGCATCCACGTGTCCAGGTGCTATCGCACGCCTCACGCGCTTTCACGCGCCCCCCTCTGCACTTCATCAGTCCGTTGACAGCGCCGCTTGACGTATCTACATCTACATGCATAGCGTAGATAACCCCACAACCCCTCCCCCTCCCGCTCCACCCGCCCCACCCGTCCGTCGCCCGAAGAATCTACATCTACATGAATATTGCGTATCGGAAGCGGCGACACCCCGTCCCGGGCGGCCGACCGAGACCGCGACGCCCACGACCTCCCCACGAACAGTCCAGCCAGCCCTCGCACAGAAGGAGCACGCCGCCCGTGTCCGCACTGACCAGACCAGAGACCAGCCCGCCCCGGCAGACGGCCGAGGACGACGTGGTCGGCCGGGTCCAGGCCGGCGACCGCCAAGCGTTCGCGGTCCTCTACGCCGACCACCAGCGCTTCGTGTACCGGTATCTCTACTTCCGTACGCGCAACCAGCACCTGGCGGAGGACCTCACCCAGGAGGTCTTCATCCGGGCCCTGCGCCACATCGACGGCTTCACCTGGCAGGGCACGGCCTTCACGGCCTGGCTGCTCACCATCGCCAGGAACCTGCACCTGGACGAGGTGAAGACCAAACGCTCCCGGGTGGAGACCCTCGTCCCCGAGCTCAGGGACGGAGACGTGCACGACCGGAGCACCGAATTCGCCGCGCTCCGCGCCCTGGACGCGATCGAGACCCGTGAGGCCGTGTGGAGCGCCCTGCACACGCTGAATGCCCATCAACGGCAGTGCGTGGAAATGCGGTTCATCGGCGAGCTGTCGCCCGAGGAGACCGCCCAGGCCATGGGACGCACGGTCGGCGCGGTCAAAGCGCTGACGTTCCGAGCGATGCGAAAGCTGCGCACGACGTCGGAGAGAGAGACCGCGGCATGAACAGAAACCTGCCCCACGCCGAACACGTGATCCGTACGGCGCTGTCCGTGGAGACCTCGAACCAGGCCGGAGCCGTCGCCCACGCCCTGGACGCGGCACACCTTCTGGTGAACCCCGAGCGGACGTTCGGGCTGGTCCTGCACCGGACACCGGGCGGCGACTGGGCCCGTGTCCCCGGCCGGCCGACGGAACTGGAGCAGCAGGCCCACGCCTGGGACCGCGCGTGCGAACGGGCCCGGCTGATCGCGGCCACCGTCGAGCAGCGCATCGGCGGGCACCCGGACTTCCTCGGGGCCCGGGCCGACGGCGACTGCGTACGCGTCGAGCTGCACGTCACCGACCGGCAGCAGTGGCAGCGGTGGCGCACGCACTTCGGCATCCGGCGGGACGCCGAGATCCCCCTGCAGCACGCGGTCCTCGGTGAGACCCGCCAGGGCGGTGTCCGCGTCTCGGTACTGGCGCACGAGCGACGCCGGTCGCCGTGGCCCGCGCCGCCCGACGCGTCCGCGGGTACCGCCGCGGGGGCCGGTGCGGCCCCGGAGGCCGCGCCAGGTACGACCTCGGGCGCGGTGGCCGGTACGGACTCCGGCGCCGCGGCCGGTATGGACTCCGGCCCTCGGACGTACGAGTTCGAGGGGACGGTCTACAACCTGGCGCTGCCTCAGCGGGACGCGTACGGAGACGTCTGGTACTTCCACGGCTGCCGGACACCGGGTGGCATGCCCCTGCTGTCGCCGGACGGACGCCCGGAACGCTGCACGCTCGCCAATGTGACCTCCCTGCTGGGGCCGTTGACCGCGCTGGAACCGGAAGCACCCTCGGCCGTGACGGCCCCGCCGACCGCGTCCCCGGCCTCCCCGACCCGACCGGCGCCTTCCCTCGCCTCGTCCGCCCCGTCCTCGACCCGGCCGATGCCAAGCCTGCCCTCCTCCGCGGCACCCTCGACGCAGCCGACACCCGTCCTCTCCCCTTCCTCGGCGCAGCTCTCCACGCGGCCCCAGGCGCGCCGGTCCCGGGCGGTCCGGCTCACCGCCGCCCGGCTCACCGTCGTCCCGACCCCTGCTGCCACGGCCCTGGCCGCCACCGCGGTTCCCGCCGTCGTTCATCCGCTCGCCCGGATCGCGCTCGTCACCCCCGGCGCCCCCGCCGACGCCGCGAGTCCACGGCCTCCCGACGGCCGCACCGAACCGGGGTCCGGCCCGCCCGCCCCCGTGGTGCCGAACCGCCGCGCGCTGCCGTCCCCCGCCCTCCAGCCGGGCGAAGGAAGGAACAGAGAGGGCGGGCGGCGTACGCGATGACGAAGTCTCCGACGACTACGGGGCCGGCGCCGGTGGCGAACACGCCGTCCGGCGGGGGCGCTGCCCGGGACCGGGCCCGCGATCCGGACGGACGCGACGGCCGGAGCAGGGCATGGGAGCTGAACGCCCGGTGCCGTGACGAGGATCCCGAACTGTGGTTCTCCGACCGGACCCGCGCCGTGGCCAGGGCCCTGTGCCACGCGTGCGTGGTGCTCGATGCGTGCCGGGAGGCCGTGATGCGACGCGAGGAGGGCCTGCCGGAATCCGGGCGAGGGGGAATCGTCGCCGGCCTGACCGGCCCTCAGCGGCACGCACTGGACAGGCGGCTCAGACGGAGCCCACCGCCCCCGCCCGAGCCGTCTTCCCCGCCCGGCCCGTCCCGGCCCCCCGGCCTCCCGGCTCCCTGCGGCACGCGCTCGGCGTACCAGCGCCATGTGCGCAGAGGAGAGCCCGTGGACGAGGCCTGCCGGGCCGCCAACGCCCGGAGTGCCCACCACTACCGGAGAACGGGCACCACGCTCCTCCGCCCGACCGGATAGGCATCGGCCCGGCGTCCCCCGGCCCACACGCCCGCCCCGCACCGCCGGCCGACGGCGGCCCCCTACCCCGGCGCCCGGCGGATCAAGGAACCCCCGCCCCCCTCCCGCCCCCGTCTCCCCTTCCCTTCGGAGCCCTCCATGTCGTCACCCCCGCCGCCCGACCGACCGCCGACGGCCCCCGCACGCCCCCGGCCGACACCGGCACCGGCGGTCGCCGCGGACCCGGCCCACGCCCCTCCGGTGCTCCGGGCCGTGCCCGAGCCCGCCCGGGGGCGTCCCGCCGGACGCCGGTCCCACGCCTCCGCGGGCCGGCGGCGTCGCTTCCGGGGGCTCCTCACCCGTCTCCTGCGGACCACCTCCGCCGCCTCGGTGCCGCCTGCGGACGCCACCACGGGCCCTGCGAGCGCGAGACACCGCGGCAATCCGGCGGACCCGGATGCACCGACGGACCCGCTGGTCGACCGCCTGCAGCGCATCGGCAGCGAGTTGCGCCTGTCCCGGGCGCAGGTGTCCCGCTGGCAGCGGCACGCCGACGCGTACGCACGGGAACGCGACGACCTGGCGCGGGAGCGGGCGTACCTCCTCGCCTGGCTGGCCGCCCTGCACCCGTCGTCCGCGGTGGTCACGCAGGCACCGCCGCCCGACGGCCCCACGGCCGGCTGGCACGTCCTGAGCCTCGTCGCGGGTGGCCGGACACTGTCCTGGGCCCTGGCGCCCCGGGACGTCCCCGTCTTCCAGTACGTACGCCGGGACCGGACCACCGGCACGCGCGCGTGGAGGGACGCCCGGGAGACAGAGACGGTCTACGCCCACATCCACCGCCACACCCGCCTCCTGGCGCTGGAGGACGACGTGGTCCGCGTCGCCGAGGAGCTCCGCCCGGGCGACTGACCGACCCGGCCCCCGAACTCCGGCCGACAAGCTCGGGAGGCACGTCGACCGGACAATGAGCGCCCCCCTGCAGCGGTGACAGAGCAGGGGGGCGCTGCCGCGTTCACACGACGGCATGACGGAAGGTCAGCCGCCCCGGGCCCCTGGCCGAACCCCACGGCCGTCGCGGCACAGGCGAGCGGCCGGATACGCAGAGGACCCCCGGTCGTTGCCGACCGACAAGGGCTGAGGTGACACGTTCAGCCTTTCGCCCCCGAACATCCTTCATCCTCCGGCGCGGTCATGACCAGACCGGAGCTCACAGCATGCTCGTCGTAGATACCCAGCCGCTGGAGGTAGGCCCAGCGGTCGAGTTGGGTGCAGGCCCAGACAGGGTCATAGGCCGCCGTGGGCAGCTGCGGTACGCGTTTGCGGCCTGTGTCGTCGAGTCGGTAAGGGACCTCGAACGCCGTATCCCAGAGGGTTAGGGCTGCGGCGAAGCGCTCCTCAGTTCCCGAAGGATCGATTCCCAAGTAGCGGGCGATATCCGCCCAAGAGGTGCCCCGCTCACGCTCATAGATCACAGCCGAGACCAGCGCGCGTTCAGCGAGTTCAATGAGCTGGAGCGCTTGACTCACCCGGCCTCCGGGGCCTGTGTCAGGGTCGTGGCGGGTCGCGACCAGGCCACTCGCGCTGTCAGCGACGTCCACGGCATGGTCACAGAGCACCAGGCGTGCCAGCGCTTGGCGGGAAAATCGGGCGCGGTCGACGTCGTAGGGAGTCGTCTCGGTCATGCGCGCATCGTTGCAGGAGGCTTCCGCCTATGGACGGACCAAGGTCTATGACCTCATCCGGACTCACCGCCTCGTGTCCATCAAGGTGGACGGGTGCCGGCGCATCCCGGATGCCGCCGTCCGTGACTTCATCGTGGGTCAGATCGGTAAGGCTGCCTGATGGCCAAGCGTCGGCCCAACGGCGGCGGCACCATCGCGAAGCGGTCCGATGGCCGGTACCAGGGCGCTGCATACGTCATCGACACGGACGGCAACCGCGTGGGCAAGTACGTGTACGGCCGGACCTGGGACGAGGCGAACGAGAAGCTTGGCAAGCTCCAGGACCAGGAGCGCAACGGCGTTCCCGTCACCTCCCGCTCGTGGAGCCTCGGCGAGTGGCTGGCCTACTGGCTGGAGCACATCGTGAAACCGGAGCGGGAGCACAACACGTACGTGAAGTACGAGTCCAAGGTGCGGCTGTACCTAGTCCCGCATCTCGGCAAAAAGGCCATGATCAGGCTGACGCCCGCACAGATCCGTACCGTCATGGCGAAACTCAAGGCGGACGGTGTCGGCGCGGCTGCGCGGTTCGAGGTGCTGCGCGTCCTCCGCAACGCCCTGAACCGCGCCATGCGCGAGGAGCTGGTGACGCGGAACGTCGCCCTGCTGGTGGACATGCCCAAGGTCAGCAAGGGAGAGGCGCGGCCCTGGAACGCCCAGGAGGCCGTTGTCTTCTTGCGGGCGTCCCGCGCGCACCGGCTGTACGCGGCCTGCGTCCTCGTGGCCTGCGTCGCAGCGAGGTCCTGGGCCTGCGCTGGCAGGACATTGACTTCGATCGCGGACAGTTCGCGCCCGTCAAGCAGGTGCAGCGGGTCAAGGGCGCCGGCCTGGTCCTCAAAGACCTCAAGACCGAGGCCTCTCAGGCCGTGCTGCCCCTGCCTGAGTTCTGCGCTCGGGCTCTCCGCGAGCGTCGGGAGCTTCAGGACCTGGAATGCCGGATCGTGGGCGACGGCTGGGCCCAGGAGCCGGGGCAGGATCTCGTCTTCTCGTCCGAGCGGGGTGGCCCCATCGACCCTATGGGCTTCTCTCGCAGCTTCGAGCGGCTGGTGAAGCGGGCCGGTGTCCGCCACATCACGGTCCGGCTCGCCCGGCACACTTGCGGCACCCTGCTGGCCTTCCTGAAGGTGCACCCCAAGGTCGCTCAGGCGATTCTCCGGCACAGTCAGATCAGCATGACCATGGACGTCTATACGCACGTGGTGGGCGACGGTGAGCGGGAAGCCGTGTCGATGCTCGCGGAGCTTCTGGAAGATCCGCTGATCGGTTGATGTCAGCCGTGGATGTCAAAGACCCCCAGCCGGTATCGACTGGGGGTCTTTGCACTGGTGGGGCTAACAGGATTTGAACCTGTGGCCTCATCCTTATCAGGGATGCGCTCTAACCAACTGAGCTATAGCCCCGCCGCGCTCTGCGGTGTATGTCCCGCGCGCTGACCTCTGAAGATTAGCGCACGACGCGGCCAGTCCCAAAATCGGTATCGCGCGCCCCGGGGGAGGCCCCGGAGAGCTGCTCCTACTCGTCCTCGGCGAGGGTCAGCTCGACGCCGCCGACGAAGCCCGCGGAGAGGTTGTAGATGAAGGCGCCGAGCGTCGCCAGGGCCGTCGCGAGGACGACGTCGATGACCGCGATGATCGTCGTGAACATCAGGACGTGCGGCAGCGAGAGGAACGACTGCAGGTCGAAACCGTTCGACTCGTTCGAGCCGGTGGCCTCGGAGATCGTGCCGCCGACCGTCGAGAAGACGCCCATCGCGTCCATGACCATCCACAGCACCGCGGCCGCGACGATCGTGCAGATCCCGAGGGCGATGGAGAGCAGGAAGCTGACCTTCATGACCGACCAGGGGTCGGCCTTGGCCACCCGGAGCCGCGCCTTGCGGGTGCGCGGCATGGTGCGCGCGCCGGTCCGCGGACGCCGGACGGCACCCGCGGGGGCCGGCTGGTACGCCTGCGGCGGGTGGTAGGGCCCCGCGGCCTGCTGCTGGCGTTCGCCCGGGAGCGCGGAGCCGGCGGGCGCGGCACCCGTTGCCGCCGCCGGTGAGGGTGCCGCCGTCGCCGGTGTGTCCGGAGCCGCCGGGCCCGCTCCGGCCGCGTACTGCTGAGCCTGCGGGCCTCGGGTGTCCGTCACAGTTCCCCCCTGGGATCCATGAGAGTCATGGGAGTCGGTCTCATCAGTGGCGGAGCCACGGCCGCCGTCCGTTTCCGTACCGGTCGTTCCGGCGCCCGTGGCTCCGCTCACGATGACTCACTCCTCGCTACTCGGCCGGGGACTGCTCGCCCTCGTCCGTTCCGGCGACCGCGACGCCCTCGGCGGACTCGTCCTCGGCGTCCACGCCGTCGACTTCCTCCGCTTCGCGACCGGCCTCGGCGTTCCGAGCGATGCCGACCACGGCATCGCGCTTGCCCAGGTTGATCAGTTGGACGCCCATGGTGTCACGGCCCGTCTCCCTGACCTCGTTGACTCGCGTACGAATCACACCGCCGGACAGCGTGATGGCGAGGATCTCGTCGGTCTCCTCGACCACCAGCGCACCGACGAGGGAGCCGCGGTCCTCGACGATCTTGGCGGCCTTGATACCCAGACCGCCGCGACCCTGAACGCGGTACTCGTCGACGGCGGTCCGCTTCGCGTACCCGCCGTCCGTAGCAGTGAACACGAACGTACCGGGTCGAACAACATTCATCGAGAGCAGCTCGTCCCCCTCGCGGAAACTCATGCCCTTGACACCCGAGGTGGCACGGCCCATCGGACGCAAAGCGTCATCGGTGGCCGTGAACCGGATCGACTGCGCCTTCTTGCTGATCAACAGCAGATCGTCTTCTGCCGAAACCAGCTCCGCACCGATCAGTTCGTCGTCGGAACCGCTCTCCGTCTCCCGGAGATTGATCGCGATCACGCCGCCGGAACGCGGTGAGTCGTAATCCTTCAGAGACGTCTTCTTGACCAGACCCCCCTTGGTCGCGAGGACCAGGTAGGGCGCGGCCTCGTAGTCGCGGATCGCGAGGATCTCGGCGATCGCCTCGTCCGGCTGGAAGGCGAGCAGGTTGGCGACGTGCTGCCCGCGCGCCTCGCGGCCGGCGTCCGGCAGTTCGTACGCCTTCGCCCGGTAGACGCGGCCCTTGTTCGTGAAGAACAGCAGCCAGTGGTGCGTCGTGGACACGAAGAAGTGGTCGACGATGTCGTCCTGCTTCAGCTTCGTACCGCGTACGCCCTTGCCGCCGCGCTTCTGCGAACGGTAGTCCTCGGTCTTGGTCCGCTTGATGTAGCCACCGCGCGTGATGGTGACGACGATGTCCTCTTCGGCGATCAGGTCCTCGATGGACATGTCACCGTCGAAGGGCACCAGCTTGGAGCGGCGGTCGTCGCCGAACTTCTCGACGATCGCGGCGAGTTCCTCGCTGATGATGCCGCGCTGACGCACCGGCGAGGCGAGGATCTCGTTGTACTCGCGGATCTTGGCCTGGAGCTCGTCGTGCTCCTGGATGATCTTCTGGCGCTCCAGGGCGGCCAGCCGGCGCAGCTGCATCTCCAGGATGGCGTTGGCCTGGATCTCGTCGATCTCCAGGAGGCCCATCAGGCCTTCGCGCGCGATGTCGACGGTGTCGCTGCGCCGGATCAGCGCGATGACCTCGTCGATGGCGTCCAGTGCCTTCAGGAGACCGCGCAGGATGTGCGCGCGCTCCTCGGCCTTGCGCAGCCGGAACTTCGTACGGCGGACGATGACCTCGATCTGGTGCGCCACCCAGTGCCGGATGAACGCGTCCAGGGAGAGGGTGCGCGGCACACCGTCGACGAGCGCCAGCATGTTGGCGCCGAAGTTCGTCTGCAGGTCGGTGTGCTTGTACAGGTTGTTCAGCACGACCTTGGCGACCGCGTCGCGCTTCAGGACGATGACCAGGCGCTGGCCGGTGCGGGACGACGTCTCGTCGCGGACGTCGGCGATGCCGCCGATCTTGCCGTCCTTGACCAGGTCGGCGATCTTCTGCGCGAGGTTGTCGGGGTTCACCTGGTAGGGGAGCTCCGTGACCACCAGGCACTGGCGGTTCTGGATCTCCTCGACCTCGACGACCGCGCGCATCGTGATGGAGCCGCGGCCGGTGCGGTACGCCTCCTCGATGCCCTTGCGGCCCACCACGAGGGCGCCGCTCGGGAAGTCGGGGCCCTTGATGCGCTCGATCAGCGCGTCCAGGAGCTCCTCGTGCGAGGCCTCCGGGTTCTCCAGGTACCACTGGGCGCCGGCCGCGACCTCGCGCAGGTTGTGCGGCGGGATGTTGGTCGCCATGCCGACCGCGATACCGGCGGAGCCGTTGATCAGCAGGTTCGGGAAGCGGGCCGGCAGGACGGTCGGCTCCTGGGAGCGGCCGTCGTAGTTGTCCGTGAAGTCGACGGTCTCCTCGTCGATGTCGCGGACCATCTCCATGGACAGCGGCATCATCTTGCACTCGGTGTACCGCATCGCGGCCGCCGGGTCGTTGCCGGGAGATCCGAAGTTGCCGTTGGAGTCCACCAGCGGCATCCGCATCGACCACGGCTGCGCGAGGCGCACCAGCGCGTCGTAGATCGAGGAGTCGCCGTGCGGGTGGTAGTTGCCCATGACGTCGCCGACGACACGGGCGCACTTGTAGAAGCCCTTCTCGGGCCGGTAGCCGCCGTCGTACATCGCGTACAGCACGCGGCGGTGGACGGGCTTGAGGCCGTCCCGTACGTCGGGCAGCGCGCGCGACACGATGACGGACATCGCGTAGTCGAGGTAGGAGCGCTGCATCTCGGTCTCGAGCCCGACGGGCTCGACGCGCAGGGCGATCTCGCCCTCTTCGTCAGGAGTGCTCGGAATGTTCTCGTCGGCCATTGCTGGTGAAGATCCTTTCTGCGGCGGTCAGCTGAGACCGACTCAGATGTCGAGGAAGCGGACGTCCTTGGCGTTGCGCTGGATGAACGCGCGGCGTGCTTCGACGTCCTCGCCCATGAGGACCGAGAACAGGTCGTCGGCCTGGGCGGCGTCGTCCAGCGTGACCTGGCCGAGGACGCGGTGCTCCTGGTCCATGGTCGTGATGCGCAGCTCCTCGGCGTTCATCTCACCGAGACCCTTGAAGCGCTGGATCGAGTCCTCCCTGACGCGCTTGCCCGACTGGCGGCCGAGCTCGATCAGGGCGTCGCGCTCGCGGTCCGAGTACGCGTACTCGAAGTCGTCCCGGCCCCACTTGATCTTGTAGAGCGGAGGCCGCGAGAGGAACACGTGCCCGGCCTCGACCAGCGGCCGCATGAAGCGGAACAGGAAGGTCAGCAGCAGGGTGTTGATGTGCTGGCCGTCGACGTCGGCGTCCGCCATCAGGATGATCTTGTGATAGCGGAGCTTCTCGATGTCGAAGTCCTCGTGGACTCCGGTGCCGAAGGCCGAGATCAGCGCCTGGATCTCCTGGTTCTGCAGGATCTTGTCGATCCGCGCCTTCTCGACGTTGAGGATCTTTCCTCGGATCGGGAGGATCGCCTGGTACTGCGGGTTGCGGCCGGACTTGGCCGAACCGCCGGCGGAGTCACCCTCGACGATGAAGATCTCGCACTTGGTGGGGTCGTTCGACTGGCAGTCGGAGAGCTTGCCCGGCAGGGACGCCGACTCCAGGAGACCCTTGCGGCGGGTGAGGTCGCGGGCCTTGCGGGCCGCCACGCGCGCGGTGGCCGCCTGGATCGACTTGCGGATGATGTCCGCGGCCTCGTTCGGGTTGCGGTCCAGCCAGTCGCTGATGTGCTCGTGGACCACCTTCTGGACGAAGGTCTTCGCCTCGGTGTTGCCGAGCTTCGTCTTGGTCTGGCCCTCGAACTGCGGCTCGCCCAGCTTGATCGAGATGATCGCCGTCAGACCCTCGCGGATGTCGTCGCCCGTGAGGTTGTCGTCCTTCTCGCGCAGCAGCTTCTTGTCGCGCGCGTACCGGTTGATCAGACCCGTCAGAGCGGCCCGGAAGCCCTCTTCGTGGGTACCGCCCTCGTGCGTGTGGATGGTGTTGGCGAAGGAGTACACACCCTCGCTGTAACCGCTGTTCCACTGCATCGCGACCTCGAGGGAGAGCAGGCGCTCCTTGTCCTCGGCCTCGATGTCGATCACGGTGGGGTGGATGACCTCGCCCTTGCGGGAGTTGAGGTACTTCACGAAGTCGACGATGCCGCCTTCGTAGTGGTACGTGACGGTCTTGACCTCGTCCTTCTCGTCCGCACCCGCCTCGTCCGCCCCGGTCACGGCCTTCGCGGAGTCGCGCTCGTCGGTGAGCTTGATCGTCAAGCCCTTGTTGAGGAACGCCATCTCCTGGAAGCGCCGCGACAGCGTCTCGAAGGAGTAGTCCGTGGTCTCGAAGATGTCGCCGTCGGCCCAGAAGGTGACCGAGGTGCCCGTCACCTCGGTGGCCTCGTGCTGGGCCAGCGGAGCCGTCGGCACGCCCAGCTTGTAGTCCTGCGTCCAGCGGTAGCCGTCGGTCCTGACCTCGACGGCCACCTTCGTCGACAGCGCGTTCACGACGGAGACACCCACGCCGTGCAGACCACCGGAGACCGCGTAGCCGCCGCCGCCGAACTTGCCGCCCGCGTGCAGCACGGTCAGCACGACCTCGACGGCGGGCTTGCCCTCGGACGGGACGATGCCCACCGGGATGCCGCGGCCGTTGTCCACGACCCGCACACCGCCGTCGGCGAGGATCGTGACCTCGATCGTGTCCGCGTGGCCGGCCAGGGCCTCGTCGACGGAGTTGTCGACGACCTCGTACACCAGGTGGTGGAGTCCGCGCTCACCGGTCGAGCCGATGTACATGCCGGGCCGCTTGCGGACGGCGTCCAGGCCTTCGAGGACGGTGATGGCGCTGGCGTCGTAGGCCACGCCGGGGGCCTCGGCTGTGCCGGTGTGCGCTTCCACGCGGGACGCCGTGCCCTCCTCATCCGTCTCAGTAGCGGCGATGTTCTCGTTGGGGTTGCCGGAATCGGCCACGAAGCGCCCTTTCTGGCACAGCACGAACCAAGCTTCCGGCGGTGGCCGGAGCGGCTGCGGCGTGTTGCGTTGGTAAGCCTGCCTTGCACACCTTTTCCCGAAGCTCCCCGCAAGCGGGGCGGGATTGGCTTCCAGTCTACCGGTAGCGCCGACAGTGATGGGGGTTTGCCGGTACCTGAGTCCGCATGTGCCGCCCTCAACCGGTCTCGCCCGACTCCCCATATGCGGAGCGGGGCTCCAAGAGGCTCACAGAGGCACTCAGCGCTTCCGGGTGTCAACCCCCAGCTACTGACGAGTCAGGTCACCCGTAGGTGTCACCGGGACCGGTGCTTCCCGGGGCGCGCAAGGGGCCATAGCGACGGGCGGGGCCGCCGGGACCGAGCACCTTGATCACCCTGACCGCACCGTGTCCGAGGTCCTCGTTCAGGCGTGCCACCAGCTGCGGGGCGAGCAGCCGCAGCTGGGTCGCCCAGGCCGTCGAGTCGCACTGGACCGTCAGGACGCGCTCGTCCTCGTCGTACTTCTGGGGCACGCAGTGCTTGGCCAGGTCGTCCCCGACGATCTGCGGCCAGCGGCCCATCACACCGCCCACCGCCGCCGGGGCCTCCCAGCCGCGCTCGGTGAGCAGCCGGTTGATCGCGGCGCCCAGGGCCATCGGATCGCGGCCGTCGGCCCGCGCACCGGAGCGCAGGCCGCCGCCGCGCCGGGCCTGCTTCTTCTGCTGGGCCGCGTCCCCCCGCGCGCGTGCCTGTTCCTTCGCGGCCCGCAGGGCCACCCGCGCCAGGTCGACGCCCGACGGCTCCGGCACCTTCTTCGCCCCGCCGGTCCCGCCGGCGGGGCCGTCCCCCGCCGCTCCCGGTGTGTTCTCCGTCATACGCGCTCCACCCGGCCCTCGGACACGGCGAACCGGGTCCCCATGAGGACGCCTGGCACGTCGTCGTCCACCGCGGCCGTCACGAGCACCTGCTCGCCCGGCGCGACCAGCTCGGCGAGGCGCTCACGGCGCCGGGTGTCGAGCTCGGCGAACACGTCGTCCAGGACGAGCACCGGTTCGTTGCCCTCGGCCCTGAGCAGGTCGTACGAGGCCAGGCGCAGCGCCAGCGCGTAGGACCACGACTCCCCGTGCGACGCGTAGCCCTTCGCCGGCAGCTGTCCGAGCTTGAGCAGCAGTTCGTCGCGGTGCGGGCCCACCAGGGTCACGCCCCGTTCGATCTCCTGCTTGCGTGCCTCCAGGAGGGCCGCCATGAGCTGCTCGTACAGCTCCTCGCGTGCGTGGCCGACGATCTCCGGCGCGGAGGGCTTGTACTCCAGTGCGAGGGGACCGCCGCCCGGCGCCAGCTGCTCGTACGCCTTGTCGGCGAGGGGCTGGACCGCGGAGACCAGGTCGAGCCGCTGGGCGAGCAGTTCGGCGCCCACGCGCGCGAGGTGCTGGTCCCACACGTCGAGCGTGGACAGGTCCAGGGTGCGGCCGCCGTGACGGCGGGCGAGCGCCGCCGACTTCAGGAGGGTGTTGCGCTGCCTGAGGACGCGGTCGTAGTCCGAGCGGACGCCCGCCATGCGCGGGGACCGTGCGGTGATCAGTTCGTCGAGGAAGCGGCGCCGCTCCCCGGGGTCGCCCTTGACCAGGGCGAGGTCCTCCGGCGCGAAGAGCACCGTCCGCACGATGCCGAGCACGTCACGGGGCCTGACCTGCGAGGATCTGTTGATGCGGGCCCGGTTGGCCTTGCCGGGATTCAGCTCGAGTTCCACGAGCTGCTGGCGTTCGCCCTGCCGGACGTTGGCCCGGATGATCGCGCGGTCGGCGCCCATGCGCACCAGGGGCGCGTCCGAGGAGACCCGGTGGCTGCCGAGGGTGGCGAGATAGCCGACCGCCTCGACGAGATTGGTCTTGCCCTGCCCGTTCGGGCCGACGAAGGCGGTGACGCCGGCGTCGAGCGGGACCTCGACTCCGGTGTACGAGCGGAAGTCGGCCAGCGACAGATGCGTGACGTGCATGGTCGTTCGCCGACCTCCCCCAACGTGGTACTTCGGGTGTCTCCCCGAGGGCCGGGTCCGCCCCGGCCCTCGGTCGTCCCCGGCTGTGGACAGCCGGGCCGTTCCCCGGGGGCGGTGCCCCCAGGCTGTGGATCAGCTCTTCTCGACGGCGTGCCCGCCGAACTGGTTGCGCAGCGCGGCGATCATCTTCATCTGCGGCGAGTCGTCCTGCCGGGAGGCGAAGCGGGCGAACAGCGACGCGGTGATCGCCGGCAGCGGGACCGCGTTGTCGATGGCCGCCTCGACCGTCCAGCGGCCCTCACCGGAGTCCTGTGCGAAGCCCTTGAGCTTCTCCAGGTGCTCGTCCTCGTCCAGGGCGTTGACCGCGAGGTCCAGCAGCCAGGAGCGGATGACCGTGCCCTCCTGCCAGGAACGGAAGACCTCGCGCACGTCGGTGACGGAGTCGACCTTCTCCAGCAGCTCCCAGCCCTCGGCGTAGGCCTGCATCATCGCGTACTCGATGCCGTTGTGGACCATCTTCGCGAAGTGGCCGGCGCCCACCTTGCCGGCGTGCACCGCTCCGAAGTCGCCCTCCGGCTTGAGCGCGTCGAAGACCGGCTGCACCTTCGCCACGTTCTCCGCGTCGCCGCCGTACATCAGCGCGTAGCCGTTCTCCAGGCCCCAGACACCGCCCGAGACTCCGCAGTCGACGAAGCCGATGCCCTTGATGCCCAGCTCGACGGCGTGCTTCTCGTCGTCGGTCCAGCGGGAGTTCCCGCCGTCCACAACGACGTCTCCCGGCTGCAGGAGGGCGGCCAGCTCATCGATGGTGGACTGGGTCGCGGCACCGGCCGGGACCATCACCCACACCACGCGCGGGCCCTTGAGCCTGCCCACAAGCTCTTCCAGGCTGTGGACATCGGCGACGTCCGGGTTGCGGTCGTATCCGATGACGGTGTGGCCTGCGCGGCGAATCCGCTCGCGCATGTTGCCGCCCATCTTGCCGAGGCCGACGAGACCGAGCTCCATCAGTTGTTCCTTTGGTTTGCGACGTGGCGTGAGGGCACTTTCGTGCCTCGTCCGAGCCTAAACCCGGACGCTCACGCACACCTGTGGGCATAGCCGCTCAGACGTACGCCCACCTGCGGTCCCGGCCCGTCGGGCTCAGCCGCTGAGCCGCACCGGCATGATCAGGTACTTGTAGGCCTCGTCCGCCTCGGCGTCCACCGCGGGCCTGCCGCTGAGGAGCGCGGGCTTGGTCGAGGTCGTGAAGGAGAGCTGGGCGACGGGCGAGTCGATGGCGCTCAGCCCGTCGAGCAGGAACGTCGGGTTGAAGGCGATCGAGATGTCGTCGCCCTCCAGTTGAGCGTCGACCCTTTCCACAGCCTGTGCGTCGTCGCTGGAGCCGGCCTCCAGGATGAGCACGCCCTGCTCGAAGCTGAGCCGCACCGGGGTGTTCCGCTCGGCGACCAGGGCCACGCGCTTGACGGCCTCCACGAAGGGGGCGGTCTCGATGACGGCGATGGAGTTGAACTCCGTCGGGAACAGCGTGCGGTACTTCGGCAGGTCGCCTTCGAGCAGACGGGTGGTCGTGCGACGGCCGGCGCCCTCGAAACCGATGAGCCCCTCACCCGCGCCCGAGCCGGACAGCGCCAGGATCACGTTGTCGCCGCTCGTGAGCGCCTTGGCGGTGTCCAGGAGCGTCTTGGCGGGCACCAGGGCGACGGCGGACGCCTCCGGGTTCTCCGGCTTCCACAGGAACTCGCGGACGGCGAAGCGGTAGCGGTCGGTGGAGGCCAGGGTGACGGTGTCGCCCTCGATCTCGATGCGCACACCGGTCAGGACCGGCAGCGTGTCGTCACGGCCGGCGGCGATGGCGACCTGGGCGGCGGCGGAGGCGAACACCTCGCCGGGAACGGTGCCGGTCGCGGAAGGCATCTGCGGCAGCGCCGGGTACTCCTCCACAGGCAGGGTGTGGAGGGTGAACCGGGAGGAGCCGCAGACCACAGTCGCCCGTACACCGTCTGTGGAAATCTCCACCGGCCGGTTGGGGAGGGCGCGGCAGATGTCCGCGAGGAGGCGGCCGGAGACGAGGACCGTCCCCTCCTCGTCGATCTCGGCATCCACGGAGACCCGCGCCGAGACCTCGTAGTCGAAGCTGGACAGGCTCAGGGAGCCGCCCTCGGCCTTCAGCAGGAGGCCGGCGAGGACAGGCGCCGGCGGACGGGCCGGGAGGCTGCGTGCCGCCCAGGCCACTGCCTCCGCGAGTACGTCGCGTTCCACCCGGATCTTCACCGTTGCCGCCTCCGTCTGTTGCCGGCGCTCTCGCCCTGCTGGCCTTCGCTGTCTGACTCGGTGTCGTCGGTCCCTGTGACGGGAAGGACACCGGGGACCAGTCTGACGCACCGCACTGACAGTCGGCGCCCCCCTCGGTCAAGTCGTGCCGAGCGGCACCGGAGCTCCCGACCCCGAGTTGTGCACAGCCCCCTCTTCGAAACGGATTCCCAGCTCTCTCTAGTTGGGAGTAGTAGTAGGGGCTGTGGAAACCGTGGATAACCCCGTTTTCGCAGCTCAAAGGGCAAATTTTGTCCACCGGGCCTGTGGGCGACGGCGGTGGACAACCGGGGTCCGCTGTGGACGGGGAAAAGTTCTGCACACCCGATGCACAGGCTCGGGGCACTTCTCCCCAGCGCCGTCCCCAGTTTTACCCACGTTCCCCACAGGCCAACCCGACACCTTGGTGTGACGCCTTTCACTCGACCCGGTGAGGAGGCGCGTCACGTTGCCGAACAGTGGACAGGCATGTGGAGAAGGTACGAGAGGCTGGGGACAACCGGCTCGTGCCTGTGGGCCGCCGGTGGACAACTTCGTCCCCACCCTGTGGATCATTTTTTCGTCCACAGTCTGTGGAGATCCGTCGTCCACCAATCCACAACCACCTGACCTGGTCTGATGGTCTTTCAACAGCGCCCCCTGTGGACACGGTCTGGACAACTTCCGGGTCCCCAGGGTGTGGACGCGAGAAAGTCACCGGATCTGTGGAGGGCGGCCGTAACCACGCCCCTATTCGAACAGTGGATGACGGTTGTGCGTCGGTGCGACGGCCCGGATCGACGTCCGGAACGGCTCCGGAGGAGGTCGGAAAGGCCCCGGAACCCCTTTCGGGGATGCATCGGGGGCGCGGGAGAACGCCGCGGAGCGTGATCCGGAGCCGTACGGCGGCTCCACAGCCGCGGGGAGAACGCGCCCCGGGGACGCGAGGGGCCGAGGGCTCGTGGCCGCCGCACGGGCACAACGAAAGGCGCCCCCGGGAACTCGTCCCGGGGGCGCCTTCGACTCCGTACCGCTCCGGCGTCAGCCGTTCTTGATGCGGTTGGTGAGCTCGGTGACCTGGTTGTAGATCGAGCGGCGCTCGGCCATCAGCGCGCGGATCTTCCGGTCGGCGTGCATGACCGTCGTGTGGTCGCGGCCGCCGAACTGCGCGCCGATCTTCGGCAGGGAGAGGTCCGTGAGTTCCCGGCACAGGTACATGGCGATCTGGCGTGCCGTCACCAGGACCCGGCTGCGCGAGGAGCCGCACAGGTCGTCCACCGTGAGACCGAAGTAGTCGGCGGTGGCGGCCATGATGGCGGGCGCGGTGATCTCGGGGGACGAGTCCTCGCCGCCCGGGATCAGGTCCTTGAGCACGATCTCGGTGAGCCCGAGGTCCACCGGCTGCCGGTTGAGCGACGCGAACGCCGTCACCCGGATCAGCGCGCCCTCCAGCTCGCGGATGTTCCGCGAGATCCGGGACGCGATGAACTCGAGCACCTCCGGCGGGGCGTTGAGCTGCTCCTGCACCGCCTTCTTACGGAGGATGGCGATACGCGTCTCCAGCTCGGGCGGCTGGACGTCCGTGATCAGGCCCCACTCGAAACGGTTCCGCAGCCGGTCCTCCAGCGTCACCAACTGCTTGGGCGGCCGGTCCGAGGACAGCACGATCTGCTTGTTCGCGTTGTGGAGCGTGTTGAACGTGTGGAAGAACTCCTCCTGCGTCGACTCCTTGTCCGCGAGGAACTGGATGTCGTCGACGAGCAGGATGTCCATCTCGCGGTACCGCTTGCGGAAGCTGTCGCCCTTGCCGTCGCGGATCGAGTTGATGAACTCGTTGGTGAACTCCTCCGAGCTCACGTACCGCACGCGGGTGCCCGGATAGAGGCTGCGCGCGTAGTGCCCGATCGCGTGCAGCAGGTGCGTCTTGCCGAGCCCCGACTCCCCATAGATGAAGAGGGGGTTGTACGCCTTCGCGGGCGCCTCGGCGACGGCGACCGCGGCGGCGTGCGCGAACCGGTTCGAGGCGCCGATCACGAAGGTGTCGAAGAGGTACTTCGGGTTGAGCCGGGCGGTGGGCTCGCCGGGGCCCGCCGCCGGCGCGGGCTGGGCCGCCAGTGGACCGGGGGCACCGCTCGCCGAGGAGGGCCCCACCGGGCCGCCGCGGTGCACGTGGCCGCTGCCCGAGGGCGACGGCGGCTCCGGAAGATCACGCCGGTCCAGGTCGCGCCGGCTGTCGCGCTGGTCGTAGTCGGAGCGCTGCTGCTCGTAGTCGGCGCGTCCCTGCTCGTAGTCCTGCCGCTGCTGGTCGTAGGGCGGGCGCTCCATCGACTGCGGTCGGTAGTCCTGCGGGGGCGACGCGTACGGGTCGCGGTCGGGGAAGCCGAGCCGCTGCTGCTGCCAGCCGTAGTCGTCCTGCGACGGACGCGGCCAGGCGCCCGGCTCGGGACGCTGGTAGTCGGGGTAGGCGGGGCGCGCGGTCGGCAGATGGTCGCCGGGACCGCCGGGCAGCTGATCGGCCCGTCCGGTCCGGTGGTCGTCGGCGCGGTGCCGGCCGTAGCGCTCGTAGCCGTCGCGGCCCTGGCTGTCGTACGGGTTCCGCTCGTCGCGTCCCTGGCCGTCGTAACCGTCGCGGTTGTCGCGCGAGTGGCGGCCGCCCTGGCCGCCGTGCCCGTCGCGGCTGTCACGGCTGTCACGGCCGTGACCGGTGTCACGTCCGTCGCGGCTGTCGCGGCTGTCGCGTCCCTGTGCCTCGTATCCCTCGCGTCCGTCGCGGCCCTGGCCGTCGTAGGCGTCGCGGGCCTGGTCCGGTCCGGTCGGCTGCTCGGCTTCCTCGTAACGGGGCGGGGCAGGCGACCCCGGCGGCTCGCCCGCGGAGTCGTCGACGGTGATCGCGATACGGATCGGACGGCCGCACTCGCGGCTCAGGGTCTCACTGACGACGGGCGCGAGCCTGCCCTCGAGTACGCCCTTCGCGAACTCGTTCGGAACGGCGAGCAGCGCCGTGTCCGCCACGAGAGCCAGGGGCTGGCAGCGCTTGATCCAGTGCTCGTCCTTCGCCTCGACACCCTGTCCACGGCCCTCACCGAGGAGTTGTTCCAGTACTCGTGGCCACACTGCGGCAAGATCGGCAGGTACGTCAGCCACAGGGCACGCTCTCTCATGGGTCCCACGAACGTGTGGTTCTGGGAACAGGTCGGGATGTAACTCGGGTGGGGCAGGGGGGCACGAATCAGATGGCGCAGGGAGAAGGGAACGAATCGGAGTTCAGCCACGGTAGTCAGGGCGACCCATGCGGTTCAAGTTGTTGTCCCCAGCCTGTGGATAGTGTCCCCCGGCAAGCGCTGGTTTGACCGGATGGCGTAGCCGCGCGTACCGTAACCAGGTCGAGTTGTCGATGGCTGCTGCCGCCTGCCTCCGATGGGCACAGGTCACGTTCCGTGATCGGGAAGCGGTGCACTCGGGCGTAATACGAGCTACTCGTGGGCGCACGGTGACAGCCAGGACGGCACCCCGCCACCACCGATTCTTTCTGGAGCCCCCGAGTGAGCAAGCGCACCTTCCAGCCGAACAACCGTCGTCGCGCCAAGACCCACGGCTTCCGCCTGCGGATGCGCACCCGTGCCGGCCGCGCGATTCTCGCGAACCGTCGTGGCAAGGGTCGCGCCAGCCTGTCCGCCTGATCACTTAACAGGTCATGACGTGCTGCCTACCGAGCATCGGCTGAGGCGGCGCGAGGACTTCGCGACCGCGGTACGCCGAGGACGCCGGGCCGGACGCCCGCTTCTCGTCGTCCATCTACGTAGCGGTGCAACGGACCCGCACGCGCCTGGGGAGAGCGCTCCCCCGACGCGTGCGGGTTTCGTTGTCAGCAAAGCCGTGGGCGGAGCGGTCGTACGCAACACGGTGAAGCGCAGGCTTCGCCACCTGATGCGGGACCGCGTGGCCCTGTTGCCCCCCGGTAGCCTGGTAGTAGTACGAGCGCTGCCCGGTGCGGGTGACGCCGACCATGCACAGCTGGCCCGAGACCTGGATGCCGCTCTGGAGCGGCTGCTGGGAGGGGGCGCGCGATGAAGTACCCGCTGCTGGCGCTGATCAAGCTGTACCAGTGGACCATCAGCCCGTTGCTCGGGCCGGTGTGCAAGTACTACCCGTCGTGCTCCCACTACGGCTACCAGGCCATCGACCGGCACGGTGCGGTCAAGGGAACGGCGCTCACCGCCTGGCGCATCCTCCGGTGCAATCCGTGGTCGCTGGGCGGTGTGGACCATGTTCCCCAGCGCAAGCGTCCGCGGTGGCACGAAATGCTGCGCAACGCCTGGCGCGCACGCAAGGGCGGGACCTCCGCCGCCGAACCGGCCATCGAAGGGCATGGAATGTCCGACCATCCCTCGAGCCCGGCCGCCGAGACCCCGTCCCATGCTCAAGGAGCCTGATTAGTGGACACGATTGCCAGTCTTTTCAGCTTCATCACGACACCCGTTTCCTGGGTCATCGTCCAGTTCCACTCCGTGTACGGAAAGCTCTTCGGAGCTGACACGGGCTGGGCCTGGGGCCTGTCCATCGTGTCCCTGGTGATCCTGATCCGTATCTGCCTGATCCCGCTCTTCGTGAAGCAGATCAAGGCGACCCGGGCCATGCAGACGCTGCAGCCCGAGATGAAGAAGATCCAGGAGCGCTACAAGAACGACAAGCAGCGCCAGTCCGAAGAGATGATGAAGCTGTACAAGGAGTCGGGTACCAACCCGCTCTCCTCGTGCCTTCCCATCCTGGCGCAGTCGCCGTTCTTCTTCGCCCTGTACCACGTGCTCAACGGCATCGCGACCGGCAAGACGATCGGCGTCATCGACGATCAGCTGCTGGAGAGCGCCCGTAAGGCGCACATCTTCGGTGCTCCGCTCGCGGCCAAGTTCACCGACAGCGCGGAGAAGGTCACCTCCCTCGGCGCCACGCTGACCGACGTCCGCGTCGTCACCGCGATCATGATCGTCCTGATGTCCGCGTCGCAGTTCTACACGCAGCGTCAGCTGATGACGAAGAACGTCGACACCACGGTGAAGACGCCCTTCATGCAGCAGCAGAAGATGCTGATGTACGTCTTCCCGGTCATGTTCGCCGTCTTCGGCATCAACTTCCCGGTCGGTGTCCTCGTCTACTGGCTGACCACCAACGTGTGGACCATGGGCCAGCAGATGTTCGTCATCCACAACAACCCGACCCCGGGCAGCAAGGCCCAGGCCGCCTACCTGGAGCGCCTGCAGAAGCACGTGCTGAGCCACGGCAAGATCCGCCGGCGCGGCGAGAAGGCCATCGTCAAGGCCATCGTCGCCAAGGGCCGTGACCGCAACGAGTTCGAGCGCAAGTTCATCAACAGCCTGACCAAGGCCGGCCTCGCGGCCCAGGCCGACGGCACGGTGATCAAGAGCGAGACGGCGACCGTCACGGAGTCCGAGGACGGCACGACGACCGCAGCCGCGCCCAAGCGCCAGCAGCCGAAGCGGCAGTCGAAGTCGCAGCGTCAGGCAGCCGCCGCCAAGCCGGCGGGAGAGGCCGAGCCGAAGACCTCGCTCACCAAGTCCGACGAGCCGCAGGACGCCAAGCCCGACACCGCCAAGTCGGCGGGCGGCGGCACCAAGCCCGGTGCCGGTACCCGCAGCAAAGCCCAGTCCGGGCGCAAGGGCCCGCAGCGGCCCAAGTCCCCGTCCAAGAAGTAAGAAGGAGTCCATCCCGTGACGGAAGGCACCACCTCCGCCGCCGCCGAGGGCGACACCCTGAGCCGCCTGGAGCAGGAGGGCGAGATCGCTGCGGACTACCTCGAGGGTCTGCTCGACATCGCCGATCTCGACGGCGACATCGACATGGATGTCGAGGCCGACCGCGCCGCTGTCTCGATCATCAGCGACGCCGGTGGCCGCGACCTGCAGAAGCTGGTCGGCCGGGACGGCGAGGTACTGGAAGCCCTCCAGGAGCTCACGCGCCTGGCCGTGCACCGGGAGACCGGCGACCGCAGCCGCCTGATGCTGGACATCGCGGGCTACCGCGCACAGAAGCGTGAGGAGCTCTCCGAGCTCGGTGCCAAGGCTGCCGCCGACGCCCGGAGCTCCGGCGAGCCGGTGAAGCTGAAGCCGATGACGCCTTTCGAGCGCAAGGTGGTCCACGACGCGGTGAAGACCGCGGGTCTGCGCAGCGAGTCCGAGGGCGAGGAGCCGGAGCGCTTCGTCGTCGTGCTTCCCGCCTGATCGGTACGTACGTTCCTCCGGCCCCGTCTGTTGCGCAGACGGGGCCGAACTTTGTCAGCCTGGTAGTCCCCCGACAGCTGCGGTCCCGGCAGCTGTAGTCCCTGATAGTCCTGGAAGTCAGCGCTCGGTGCGCTTATGCGGTACGGAAGGACGGTCCCCGTGACGGAGGCAGCGGAGCTCCCCCCTACGCCCGAGGAAGCACGCGCGGTATTCGGCGATCGCTTCGCGGACGCGGTCCGGTACGCGGAGCTGCTGGCCGAGGCGGGAGTGCAGCGCGGGCTCATCGGCCCTCGTGAAGTGCCACGGCTGTGGGAGCGGCACCTTCTGAACTGCGCGGTGCTCTCGGAGGTCGTTCCCGAGGGAGTCACCGTGTGCGACGTCGGCTCCGGCGCCGGTCTGCCCGGCATCCCCCTGGCTCTCGTCCGCGACGACATCAAGATCACGCTGCTTGAGCCCCTCCTCCGGCGAACCACCTTCCTCACCGAGGTCGTCGAGCTCCTGGGGCTCGACCACGTGACCGTCGTGCGTGGTCGGGCCGAGGAGGTCATGGGGAAGCTGCCTCCGGTGCATGTGGTGACCGCTCGGGCCGTCGCCCCGCTGGACCGGCTGGCCACCTGGGGCATTCCGCTGCTGAGGCCTTATGGCGAGATGCTCGCGCTCAAGGGCGATACCGCCGAGGAGGAGCTGAAGAGCGCTGCCACGGCACTGAGCAAGCTCGGGGCGGTGGGAACGTCGATCCTCCATGTGGGCGAGGGCGTGGTGGATCCGATGTCCACCGTGGTGCGCGTCGAGGTCGGAGAGAGCCCCGGCGGAGTGCGCTTCGCTGCGAAGCGGGCCAAGGCGGCCAGGACCACGCGGACGCGGCGGCGCCGTTGACCCAGGAGGGTCCTGCAGAATTCGAAACTCTCGGCCCCGTCATGACGGGGCCGAGAGTTTTTTGTCACGTCGGACCCCGCCCCGCTGATCCGTCCTGACGACCAGCCGTACTCCACACAAGCTGCCAAACCTATGCATACCGGAGTGTCGCGCCGCTCTGCCGTCGACTGCTGGGCATCGTGTTTCACGTGAAACGTCGCTCACTGCTGCACGGCATCATCAGTCGCGGCCGCGCCGCGGCCGAACCCCGCGATCGGAGACCTCTCGGTTCACTCGAAGAGGGTGCGGAGTTGTCCACAGAGGTGGATTTCTCCACAGAACCACGGGCCTCGCTGGTTCACGACCCCGAAGACATGGGAGGCTCTGTTCATTGCGAGCCTGAAGTCGAGGAGAGTGAATCCTTGCGGTCCGACGCCAACATCGCGGGACCGATGACCGATCCGGTCCCCGGTCCCCGTACCGAGTCGATGGGGGAGGATGTTTCACGTGAAACACCGCCCCCGATGGACGACACTCCCATCGGTCGTGCTGCCCAACTGGCAGTGGAGGCTCTGGGCCGTGCCGGCGAAGGCCTGCCACGGCCGGAGCAGACACGCGTCATGGTGGTTGCCAACCAGAAGGGCGGGGTCGGTAAGACCACGACCACGGTCAACCTTGCCGCGTCTCTCGCCCTGCACGGCGGCCGTGTCCTGGTGATCGACCTCGACCCACAGGGCAACGCCTCCACCGCGCTGGGTATCGACCACCACGCCGAGGTGCCGTCCATCTACGACGTGCTGATCGACAGCAGGCCGCTCTCCGAAGTCGTGCAGCCGGTCCCCGACGTCGAGGGCCTCTTCTGTGCACCCGCCACGATCGATCTCGCCGGTGCGGAGATCGAGCTGGTGTCCCTGGTGGCACGGGAGAGCCGACTGGAGCGGGCGATCCAGGCGTACGAGCAGCCGCTGGACTACATCCTCATCGACTGCCCGCCGTCGCTCGGCCTCCTCACGGTCAATGCGCTGGTCGCCGGAGCCGAGGTGCTGATCCCGATCCAGTGCGAGTACTACGCGCTCGAGGGCCTGGGCCAGCTCCTGCGCAACGTCGATCTTGTTCGCGGTCACCTGAACCCGAACCTGCACGTGTCGACCATCCTGCTCACCATGTACGACGGCCGGACCCGACTGGCGTCCCAGGTCGCGGACGAGGTGCGCAGCCACTTCGGCGACGAGGTGCTGCGCACGAGCATTCCGCGATCGGTCCGTATCTCGGAGGCTCCTAGTTATGGGCAGACGGTGCTGACTTACGATCCAGGATCGAGTGGTGCCCTCTCCTATCTGGAGGCGGCACGGGAAATTGCGTTGCGCGGCGTCGGAGTGGCTTACGACGCGCAGCATGCCCATGTGGGCGCACAGAACGGTCAGAGCATGGTGGAGGGGATCCAGTGAGCGAACGACGAAGGGGGTTGGGCCGTGGTCTCGGCGCACTGATCCCCGCTGCCCCGACAGGGGAGAAGATGGCGCCGGCGGGTGGCGCGACCACTTCTCCGACGTCTGTACCCGTCCTTACGGCCGAACGCGGAGTGGCGGCGGCGAAGGTGGCCACGCTTCCTCCTGTTTCACGTGAAACAGAGGAGCCGTCGTCCTACACCACGGTGGAGACGCCCTCAGAGCCGGTCGGTGCTCACTTCGCCGAACTGCCTCTCGACTCGATCACTCCGAACCCGCGGCAGCCCCGTGAGGTGTTCGACGAGGATGCTCTCGCCGAGCTGGTGACCTCCATCAAGGAGGTCGGACTGCTCCAGCCCGTCGTCGTGCGTCAGGTCGGTCCGGGGCGGTACGAGCTCATCATGGGTGAGCGGCGCTGGCGGGCCTGCCGTGAGGCCGGGCTCGAAGCGATTCCGACGATCGTGCGGGCCACGGACGACGAAAAGCTTCTGCTGGACGCCCTTCTGGAGAACCTGCACCGGGCTCAGCTGAACCCGCTGGAAGAGGCAGCCGCCTACGACCAGCTCCTCAAGGACTTCAACTGCACCCACGACCAGCTGGCGGACCGGATCGGCCGCTCGCGTCCTCAGGTCTCCAACACGCTGCGTCTGCTGCGGCTGTCGCCCTCGGTCCAGAAGCGGGTGGCCGCCGGTGTGCTGTCCGCTGGACATGCCCGGGCGCTGCTCTCCGTCGACGACTCGGAGGAGCAGGACAGGCTGGCTCACCGGATCGTGGCCGAGGGTCTTTCGGTGCGGGCCGTCGAGGAGATCGTCACGCTCATGGGGTCGAGGCCTCAGACCGCACCCCGGTCCAAGGGGCCGCGCGCAGGTGCCGTGCTTTCCCCGGCGCTGAGCGATCTCGCGACGCGGCTCTCGGATCGGTTCGAGACGCGCGTGAAGGTCGACCTGGGCCAGAAGAAAGGCAAGATCACCGTCGAGTTCGCGTCGGTGGAGGACCTTGAGCGGATCCTGGGCAGCCTTGCCCCGGGTATGGGCCCGGTCCTCCAGAAGAGTCTGCTGGACGACTCCGAGGACAGCGAAGCCTGAGTCGGTAAGCGGCGGCGATGTCGATCGCCCGCCACCAAGAGCGGGTCGTGTCCGGTGTGTACCGGAACACGGCCCGCTCTTTGCTTTCTGGCGGTATCTATGGAATCGCATCGTGGTTACGATGCGATCAGGTACGGCGCATCCACTTGGCGGCACCTTGATCGGGGAGGCGGGGGCCATGCGAACCGTGAGCCGTTCCGGGTTGGTGACTGCCGGCCTGGGCTTGGGGGCGGTCGGCGGATTCGTCGGCAGCCTGCTCAGGGAGCGGAGCGCCCTGACAGCCGCCCGCGACGCAGCGGGCGAAGGAAGCGAGGAACTGCCTTCATGGGGCGTCGGCTCGTACCGCTCACGCTGGACAACCTTCAGGACGTTCCCCAGCGCTGCCGCTCGTGTGTCTTCTGGGAGCTCGACCCGGTCAGCGGCGAAGCCGCGATAAACGCGGGCACGTCGGCTCTGGAGAAGGAAGCCTGGATCTCGGCTGTTCTGCTCGACTGGGGATCATGCGGACGCGTCGTCTACGTGGATGACGAGCCGGTCGGCTTTGTGATGTACGCGCCTCCGGCGTATGTCCCTCGATCCACGGCCTTCCCCACCAGTCCGGTCTCTCCTGACGCCGTGCAGCTGATCACCGCCTTCATCCTGCCGGGGTACCAGGGACAGGGGCTCGGCCGGGTGATGGTCCAGACGGTCGCCAAGGATCTGCTGCGCCGGGGCTTCAAGGCGGTCGAGGCGTTCGGGGACGCTCGGTGGGAGGAGGCGGCGTGCGTGCTGCCGGCCGACCATCTCCTGGCCGTCGGCTTCAAGACGGTGCGGCCACACCCCCGGTATCCGCGGCTGCGCCTTGAGCTGCGGACGACGCTCTCCTGGAAGGAAGACGTGGAGCTGGCTCTGGACCGGCTGCTGGGGGCTGTTCAGAAGGAGCCCGCGCTGCGCCCGCTGTGAGCACTACCCGTAACGCTGTCGCACAGACGAATGGGCCAACCCGAGAGGGTTGGCCCATTCGTGTTTCACGTGAAACATCGCCGTCGGCGTGACGGCATCACGACTACTCGGCGATGAAGTCCTCGAGGTCGCGCACGATAGCGGCCTTCGGCTTCGCACCGACGATGGTCTTGGCCACCTCGCCGCCCTGGTACACGTTGAGGGTCGGGATGGACATGACCCCGTACTTGGCGGCCGTACCCGGGTTCTCGTCGATGTTCAGCTTGACGATCTCGATCTTGTCCCCGTACTCGGCGGCGATGGCCTCGAGCGACGGCGCGATCTGGCGGCAGGGACCGCACCAGGCGGCCCAGAAGTCCACGAGGACAGGCTTGTCGCTCTTGAGGACGTCCTGCTCGAAGGAGTCGTCGGTCACATTCTTCAGGGTGCCGGCCACGGCGGGCTCCTTAACTCGGTGGTGCGGTCGGGCGAACGGGGGTCAGACAGTGGTCTTCTCGGGCTCGGCGGTTGCCTCGCCGTCGGCAAGGGCTGCGAGGAAGCGCTCCGCATCGAGGGCCGCGGCACAACCGGTACCGGCCGCGGTGATCGCCTGGCGGTACGTGTGGTCGACGACATCGCCCGCTCCGAAGACGCCCATCAGGTTCGTCCGGGTGGAGGGAGCGGAGACCTTGAGGTACCCCTCGTCGTCCAGCTCGAGCTGACCCTTGAAGAGCTCGGTGCGCGGGTCGTGGCCGATCGCGATGAACAGGCCGGTGACGGCCAGGTCCGAGATCTCGGCCGTCTTCAGGTTCCGCAGCTTCAGACCCGAGAGCTTGGGGTCACCCTCGATCTCGGCGACTTCGCTGTCCCAGACGAACTTGATCTTCGGGTCGGCGAAGGCCCGCTCCTGCATGGCCTTGGAGGCGCGCAGGGTGTCGCGGCGGTGGACGATCGTGACCGACTTGGCGAAGCGGGAGAGGAAGGTGGCCTCCTCCATCGCGGTGTCGCCGCCACCGATCACGGCGATGTCCTGGTCCTTGAAGAAGAACCCGTCACACGTGGCGCACCACGAGACGCCGCGTCCGGAGAGGGCGTCCTCGTTGGGCAGACCGAGCTTGCGGTGCTGCGAGCCGGTGGTGACGATGACGGCCTTGGCCCGATGCACCGTGCCGGCGGTGTCCGTGACGGTCTTGATCTCACCGGTCAGGTCGACGGAGACGACATCGTCCGGAACGAGCTCGGCACCGAAGCGCTCGGCCTGGGCGCGCATGTTGTCCATGAGCTCGGGGCCCATGATCCCGTCCTGGAAGCCGGGGAAGTTCTCCACCTCGGTGGTGTTCATCAGCGCACCGCCGGCTGTGACGGCGCCCTCGAACACCAGCGGCTTCAGCGACGCGCGCGCGGTGTAGAGCGCCGCCGTGTAGCCGGCGGGCCCGGAGCCGATGATGATCACGTTACGGACGTCGCTCACGGCTTGATTCCTCGTCTCTGGAGACTGCTGCGTACTGCCGGTGGGAGCCTCGCTATGAACTCTCATCCGACCCAACGGATCCTAAGGGCCTTGCATTCCCAGTGTGTCCGGGCACACGCAGACGGCACAGGGTACGGGGGTGTGGGAGATGACGCAGTTCGAGTCCAGCCGGCATCAAGCGGCGGCATGAACAGGCGCATTGCCGCTGAGCGCCTTCCCTCGGTTGCTCAGCGGCGAGCGTACGAGCGCTTCACCAGAACCTTGGCCTGGGACGTTGACGCCGGTTCCACGCACGTGGCGTCGACGACGTAGGCCGTGACGCGGGAAGCGTCCTGTGCGTCCGGGAGGACGACCAGGTAGGCACGCGTCCCCTTGTACACGCCCTCCGAGGCGGCGAGAACGATCTCGCTGCGGTTGATGGCCTGCTCGACGCACGCCGGTACCGGCACCGCGGTCTCTTGGAGCGTCTTGGGTTCACTGCTCCCGGATCCCGAGGTGTCCGACTCAGCGCCCCACGGCTTCTTGCTACCGGTACCGGCGCCCCCGCCCGCAGCAAGAAGATCCGCTACTTGGTTCTCCAGCTTGCCGTCGGCAAAGGTGTGCGCCGCGTCGGTCTGCCTCTGGGCGGAGTTGGCAGGAGTGTCGCCGGGGTTGTCGTCGGTCAGAGACTGGATGAGGAGCGTTCCCAGACCGAGTGCGGCGGCTGTGAAGGCGGCACCGAGGGCAATCGTTCCGCGGCGACCTCGGCGCAGACGGGACACGCGGCCCGGTCCGGTGGCAGCGCGCGAGTGGCCGGCGGGGCGGGTGCCCGTGGAGACGGTGGATGTTTCACGTGAAACACGCGCACCCCCATCCTCCGGGTGCGCGGAGGGGTCGGAGGCAGCGACCGACGTGTCCGCCTGCGTGTCCGGCTCCGGCGTCGAGGCGCTCAGGAGGGCTTCTGCCGCCAGCGCCGCGTCGATCCGCTCCGCCACGTCGACGGGCATCCGGGAGGGGCCGGGCAGGGTGCCCAGCACGCTCCGGATCTCCTCCAGAGAGGCGTAGACATCGGCGCAGAGGGGGCAGTCGTCCAGATGCCCTCGGAGGTCCGCACTGCGGGAAGGGGGGAGCAGACCTTCGGTGAGGTCGGAGAGCTCCGTTACGTCCGGGTGCCCGTCCGTGCCGGTCTTGGATGTCACGCTCGCCCACCTCCGCCCTTCATCGCCGCCGAATCGTCGCTTGGGCCTGCGTCCTGTGGCCCCGCTGACGGTGGGACGGATGCCCCCAGCGTCCGGTTCCTTCCGTCGCCCGACTTCTCTCCGTCCTTCTTGCTGCCGCTGTCCGTACGGAGATGAGTGAGCAACGGCAGGAGTCTGGCTCTGCCCCGCGCGCAACGGCTCTTCACCGTGCCCGAGGGCACGTCGAGGACGCGCGCAGCCTCTGCCACGGGGTACCCCTGCATGTCCACGAGCACGAGGGCGGCTCGTTGATCGGGTGGGAGAGTGCCCAGCGCTTCGACGAGCTCGCGATGGAGGTCGTTGCGCTCGGCGGGGGCGGATGCCGACTCGTGCGGCTCCAGGAGCTGTTCGAGACGCTCGGTGTCGTCGACCGGAGACGTCTTCCTGGAGGCGGCCTTCCGGGCGCGGTCCAGACAGGCGTTCACGGTGATGCGGTGCAGCCAGGTGGTGACGGCCGACTGGCCGCGGAAGGTGTGCGCGGCGCGGTAGGCGGAGACCAGTGCGTCCTGAACCGCGTCAGCGGCCTCCTCGCGGTCTCCCAGAGTCCGCAGGGCCACGGCCCACAGGCGGTCGCGGTGTCGCCGTACGAGCTCACCGAAGGCCTCTGGATCACCCTCGACGTGGCGGGCCAGGAGGTCCTTGTCGCTCACGTCGCCGTACGCGTTCTCGGCCATCGGACCCCTCCCCTCCGTCGACGGGCTGTCAGCCGGTGAACTTCACATCCGTTATGGCCTGCTTGAAGCCGGCTCCGCTGAACTGGTCCTTGCCCGCGTAGGGCGCCGCGGTGATCCACACCAGGACGTACCGCGTCTTCGCCGCCTTGTCCGCGGAGATCTTGAGTTGCCGTCCGGACGTCGTCGCCGAGGCGATCTTCTTCATCGAGCTGAGCGAGGCGGACGACGAGAGCGAGTCCGCCGCGTAGAGCGAGACGGTCGTGCGGTTGCCACCGTAGTTCAGCCCTATCGACGCGGCGGAGAGGCTGCGCTCGGACCCGAGGTCGTAGACGATGCCCACGCCCTGCTTGAAGGGCGCGAGCACCGGACCGTCGTTGTAGGAGTAGGTGCGCCAGTACGTCGAGCTGTCACCGTCGTAGGTCAGGTCGACGTCATTGGGGTGCTGCGCCTTGCCGTCCGGGAAGTACTCCTGTGCGCCCCGGATCGAGATCGGCCTGACCGGACGGTTCTGGTCGCTGGTCTTGTCGTTGCCGTCGGTGGTCTGTGTCTTGTTGGTCTCGTTGTTCTCGCTACGGTCCATCAGGGCGTCCGCCAATTGCCAGCTGCCGAGCCCCAGCGCAGCGATGAGCAGCGCGGAGACCGCCCACTTCAGAGCCTTGCCCGTGCGGCTCTGCAGCGGCGGCGGAGGGGTCGTGACGGGCTGGGTGGCGCCCGGATGGGCTGTCTGACGGCCGTACGTGCCCTGCTGGTACGTGGTGCGCTGGTACTCGGGCGGCGCGGTGAACGCGGGCTCGGGCGGGCGGATGCGGGGCATCTCACCGATCGCCTTCACCAGCTCTTCCGGCGTCGTGCAGGCCGGCTCCTGGCGTGAGGCGGTCGCTCCGTCGTTGGCGAGTGCGCGCATCGCGAGCTCGGACAGGCCGCGGTGAACGCCCGCCCGCACCTGGTCGGGAGCGATCAGACCGACGTCCTTGGGCAGCCCGGAGAGACCGTAGGCGTCGTCCTCGTACGGCCAGCGCTGGGTGAGGGCCGCGTACAGCAGTGCGCCGATGGCCTCGGTGTCCGTGCGCTGGGGTGTGTCGGAGCTGATGCCGCGCAGGGCGGCGTTGACCGCGAGGCCGCGGATGCGCCACTGACCGGACGAGGAACGCAACACGGCACCGGGCGTCAGCCGCAGATGCGCGAGGCCCTCACGGTGCGCGGCGGCCATGGCCTGGGAGACCTGGGTGACCATCTGGTAGGCGTCGTGGACCTCCAGCGGCCCCGCGGCGAGGAGGGCCGTCAGCTCTGTGGCGTCCGGGAGCCACTCGTGCACGACGTAGACGAGGTCGTTCTCCTCGACCGCGTCCAGGACCTGGACGAAGCGTGGGTCGCCGAGCAGCGCCGAGGACCGGGCGGCGGCCAGCACGGAGCGGGCTCGTGCGTGGTCGGCGGGCAGCAGGTGCACACCCACGGCGCGGCGGAGTTTCTCGTCCACGGCACGCCAACTGCTGAAGCCGTCCAGACGAGTGACGCACTCTTCGAGACGGTAGCGTCTGGCGAGCTTGTGACCGCTGTGCAGTTCGGGAGGTGAGACCTTCCCGGGACCTTCGGTCCCGCCGCTCCCCTGTGCCTCGTCGCTCTCCGTGTCCCGCTCCAGGTTCTGGGCCACCCCGTCGGCCGTGGACTGGTCCGCCTTGGCGGTCAGCGGTTCGTCACCGCTGTTGTCTGCCACGTCGACGGCAGCCGTGCTCCGTTCCGCCACCGTCGTTCCCGCCTCCCCATTCGTTGCGCGCTGTCCGCCGCAGAAACCAATTGTGCCCACAGTCCGGTGCTATGCACGACACACAGCAGCGAACGATGGTTGTGCGCCTACCCCCGCGTCAACGCCCCAGGCGCCCGCGGACCATGCCGACCATTGAGTTGAGCTCTTCGATGCGCATCTTCCGTGCGGCGACGTAGAAGACGCCCAGGAGGATGGCGCCCCCGCCGATCAGGGCGAGGAAGGACCCGCCGACGCCCTGGCCGAGCGACTTGCTCATGCCGTAGCAGGCCGCACCGCTCAGGAGTGCCGCCGGGACCGCTGCGATGCCCAGCCGGGCGTAGGTGCGCAGGACGCGGGCGCCGTCCAGGTCGCCGCCCAGGCGCTTGCGCAGCCGGCTCCAGGCGATGCCGACGCCGATCGCGTAGGCGATTCCGTACGAGGCGGCCATGCCGACCACGGCCCAGCGGGAGGGCAGCAGGAGGAAACAGGCGGCCGAGGCGCCCGCGTTGACTGCGGCCACGATCACCGTGTTGTAGAACGGCGTCCGGGTGTCCTCGTAGGCGTAGAACGCGCGCAGCACGACGTACTGCACGGAGTACGGGATCAGGCCCAGGCCGAAGGCCATCAGCATGTAACCCATGTTGGTGGCTTCGCCGGTCCCGGAGGAACCGAAGATCAGGGTGCACATCGGGATGCCGAGTGCGACGAAGCCGAAGGCGATGGGCACGATCGCGACAGCCGTGGTGCGCAGCCCTTGCGAGATGTCGTCTCGGACGGCGCCGGTGTCGCCCTCGTTGGCGGAGCGCGCGAGCCTCGGCAGCAGGGCGGCCATCAGCGACACGGTGATGATGGCCTGCGGCAGCCCCCAGATGAGCTGGGCGTTGGCGTAGGCGGCGAAGCCGGTGCCGTCCACCGGCGAGTCCTTGCCCGCCGCGGTGGACAGCTGGGAGACCACGATCGCACCCGCCTGGTTGGCGAGGACGAAGAGCACGGTCCACTTGGCGAGCATCGCGGCCTTGCCGAGGCCGTGGCCCTTCCAGTCGAAGCGGGGACGCAGCCGGAAGCCGGTCTCCCGCAGGTACGGGATCATCGCCAGGGCCTGCACGACGAGGCCGAGCAGAACGCCGATGCCGAGCAGCCGCTCGCCCTCCGGCGGGATCGTCGTCACCTTCATGCCGGAGTTGGCCGCGGAGCCGTAGACCCAGATGAACAGGCCAAGGGTGACGATGATGACGATGTTGTTGAGGACCGGAGTCCACATCATCGCGCCGAACTTGCCGCGCGCGTTGAGGATCTGACCCATCACCACGTGGATGCCCATGAAGAAGATCGTGGGCAGGAAGTAGCGGGTGAAGGTGACGGCGACGTCGTTGGCGGCCGGGTTGTCGGCGATTCCGGCGGACAGCATGCGCACCAGCAGGGGGGCGCCGGCCACCGCAAGGACGGTGAGCGCGCCCAGGGCGACCATGACGAGCGTCAGCAGGCGGTTGGCGTACGCCTCGCCGCCGTCGCCGTCCTCCTTCATGGCGCGGACGAGCTGCGGCACGAAGACGGAGTTGAGGCCGCCGCCCACGGTGAGGATGTAGATCATCGTGGGCAGCTGGTAGGCGATCTGGAAGGTGTCGCCGAGGAGGCCGACGCCGAGCGCCGAGACGATCAGCGCGGAGCGGATGAAGCCGGTGAGCCGGGACACCATCGTGCCGGCGGCCATCACGGCACTCGACTTCAGAAGTCCCGAGGCTCGGCCGCCCTTCTTGGGCGCGGCCGCGGAGGCGGCCGCTGCGGGAGCTGGTGCCGGTGCCGGTGCATCGGGCACGTGGCGGGGGGAGGGCGCGGGCGACGGGCCCGGCACCGCCGCGGAATCCATGGGCGGGCGGGTGCCGTCCTGCTGCTGGTCCCGGAAGAGGTGTGCGAAGGCGTCGGGCTCGTGGCGTTCCTCGCCGGCCTGCGTGACCAGGTCGTCCACACCCACGAACTGGGTGGTGCGAGGGTCCTCGCCGTACGGCAGATGCCGGGTGGGGCCCGCGGGCTCCGGCGGGGGTGTCTGGGCCCACACGCGGGGATCGGGTGCGTACTGCTGCGGCTGCGGCTGCGCGTAGAGCGGCTGCTGCGGCTGGTACACGCCCGGGGGAGGCGGGGGGTGCGCGGCACGGTCGTAGAGCGCCTCGGTCACCGGGTCCTGGTCCGAGAGGTCCTGCCCCCGGTACGGGTCCTGGTCGTAGGCGTCCTGGAAGTACATGTCCGCGGGGGGCCCCGGCGGCGTCTGTCCGGGCTCGGGCGGCGGACCCTCGGGGTAGCCCGAGTCGCCCGCGCCCTGACCGCGGTCACCGTCGTACGGCGCGTTCATGGTTACCCCACCTCATCGTCCCCGGGCCCACCGGCCACGACATCGCTCAACGGTCCACTCTCTCACCCGTGCCGGACGGGTCGGTGCTTTCCGGTGCGGTGTCCGGTGTCGGGTCACTCGGGTGCTCCGGGCCGCCGGCCCCGGGTTCCGTGCCGGACTCCCCTGCCGGACGGTCCCGGGAGTCCGTGGCGTCGGTGTCCTCAGTGTCTACGGTGGCGCCGGTGTCCTCGTTCAGGGTCTCGCCCTCCGGACCGTCCTCCGGCTCCTCCTCGGCTCGCCGGGCGACCGCGCGCTTGCGCTGCGTGTACATCCGGAAGCCGGCGAGCACGAGGAGCAGGACACCGCCGGCGATGACCAGCATCACCGTGGGCGTGATCTCGTTCACGTCGACGTCGAAGGTGACCGGGTCGCCGTACGCCTGGCCGTCCTGCGTGTAGAGCTGGGCGACCACCGTGACGGGGCCGTTGGCGTTGGCGTTGGTGATGAACTTCACCGACTGGCTGTGCCCGCCGGAGACGCCGATGGGCTGCTCGTCGTAGGGGCCGTCGTTGATCTTGAGGCGAGTGGGCTGTTCCGACGTGAGGCGCAGGACGAGGTCGTCGACGCCCTGCACCAGGTTGTTCTGCACCGTCACCGGGATCGTGGCGCTGCGGCCGGAGAGCTTCGTCTCGGACTTGTCGATCAGCCGCACCTGGTCGGTGAGCTGCTGGAGATAGGTCTCCACGCCGGAGCGGAACGTCGCCGCCTCCGCGGCGCGGCCGCGCCACGAGGTGGACATGCCGCGGTCCATGGCCCGCCCGAAGGGCGTCACCACGCGGTCGGGGTTGATGAGGATGACCTCGAACCCGTCGAGCTTGCGCTGGATCTTCGCGATGTCCTCGAAGGCGGACTGCGGCAGCTCCTGGCGCGGGCTGCGCAGGGCGGAGGGGTACGAGGAGGCGGACGGGACCCGGGTCGTGGCGTTCGGGTCGGGCTTGGCCTTGGCGGCCGCTGTCAGGTCCTGGGACTGGGACCAGTTCCCGTCCTGGAGCGCCCTGACGGCCACGGCCATGGTCTGGGCCTGGCTCCCGGAGGGCATCCGCTGCGGCGCGACCACGATGCTGCGGTGCTTGTCCGGCTGCTGCAGGGTGGTCATCAGGCTCTGCGCGAGGAAGGCCTGCACGGCGCGCGTCGAGTTGTTCGCCTTGGTCATGTCGCCCTGGAAGGCCGTGGACATGCGGGCGTCCGCGACCACCGCCGTGGTGCCGCCCCCGATGGGCCGCGCCGCGTTCGGCGTGTACGAGAGACCGCTGGTCTCCCGCAGGCTGTCGCTCCGGGTGATCACCTTGTCGGCACCCGCGGAGGTGGCCACCTTTACGATCGACGGATCGATGGCGCCGTCGGCCGGCCAGGCGAAATCGGTGTTCGGGGTCACGTGCAGGACCGTCTGCACGGTGTCCGAGGCCACGTCCGTGGCGTCCTTGAGGCGGCTCAGGGAGCCGGTGACGTTCCTGCCGTTGTGGGCGAGCGACGCGAGGTCGGGGTCGGCGAAGGGAAGGGCGACGACCTCCTTGTTCTCGACGGTCTTCTCGAGTTTGTTGAGCCAGTCCTTGGCGACCTGCTGGTTCTTGCCCGCCGTCGTGGTGTCGCCCTTGCCCTGGATGCGGTAGCTGTCCCGCATGGCGTCGACGGAGGCCAGCAGGTCCGGGTCGACGACCCATGTGACGTCGAGGGTGCTGCCCAGCGAGAGGAGCTGGTCCAGACGGCCACCGGGGGAGATCTCCTTGGCCAGCTCGTCGTTCCGGAAGACCGGGGTCTGCTGCTCGTTCGAGCCGGTCTCGGCCGTGAGGTGGACTCCGGAGATCAGCGGCCAGAGGTACGTCGTCTTCGACTTCGTGTCCGCCGACTCGGGCTGCCACGGCAGGAACGTGCGCTCGATGCCGAGCACCTGGTCGTACGGCTGGGCCGCGGTCCGGCCGGAGAGCGACACCCCGAGCTGGTAGACGCCGTCGGAGCCGAGATCCAGGGACTTGACCGGCACGGCGATGCTGAAGTGCTGCGAGACGCCCGCGGTGAGCTTCGGGAACTCCTCGGCGTACTTGTCACCGACCGGTGTCCCGTCGAGCCCCGGCTGATAGCGGGTGCGCTTGCTCACGGTCTCGATCGCGGTCCGGCTGTTCAGCGTCGGACCCAGACGTAGATCCACGCGGGCGTCGGTGACCGTCTGCTTGCTCTTGTTGGTGACCGTGCCCGAGACCGTGACGGTGTCACCGTCCGTGGGCGCGCTGGGGCTGAGGGAGTCCAGGGACACATCGACCGGGCCGGACGCCGAGGCGTCGGCGGGAGCCGCGTCGGGGGCGGCCAGGGCGGCCGGAGCCGCGGGCAACTGGAGCAGACCGGCCAGCAGGGGCGCACCCACGAGCAGGGCACCGGTGCGCCGCATCCAGCGGCGGGCAGGTGAGGGAGCCATCCCCTGGAAGTCTGCCGCCTCGGCCACGCGCTCGCCCGTCCCTCGTCGTCGTCAGTGGTCGTCGGAATGTGCGTCCACGCATGGTAACGATGTGCGTGGAGGGGAAGTGCCGCGGTCTGCTCCACAAGATCGGAAGACCCGGCCGAGCTGTCCTCTATGTGCGCCTATAGGCGGCGGCGTCCTCGCTCGCTCCCTTGGAGTGAAGTGTGCACGTTTAATGGAGGCGCCCGCAGTGGTGTGGGCCACGTACCCTTTTCTGTTGTGCCGAACGCCAACGAAGAGAACCCCAGTGCCCTGAGCCAGGTGCAGCACCGCGCGGTGAGCGAACTGCTGCGGGTGTCCCCTGTCGCCGACGACCTCGCCCGCCGTTTTCAGGAGGCCGGGTTCTCCCTCGCCCTGGTCGGCGGCTCGGTCCGGGACGCGCTCCTCGGCCGGCTCGGCAACGATCTGGACTTCACGACCGACGCCCGCCCCGAGGACGTCCTGAAGATCGTGCGGCCCTGGGCGGACGCCGTGTGGGAGGTCGGGATCGCGTTCGGCACCGTCGGGGCGCAGAAGAACGCCCGCGTCGGTGACGTGGAGCAGTCCTTCGACATCGAGATCACGACGTACCGCTCGGAGGCGTACGACCGCACCTCGCGCAAGCCCGAGGTGTCCTACGGCGACTCCATCGAGCAGGACCTGGTCCGTCGCGATTTCACCGTCAACGCGATGGCCGTGGCCCTTCCGGAGAAGGAGTTCATCGATCCACACGGAGGTCTCGGTGACCTCGCGGAGCGGGTGCTGCGTACGCCCGGCACTCCGGAGGAGTCCTTCTCCGACGATCCGCTGCGGATGATGCGGGCCGCCCGTTTCGCGGCCCAGCTCGACTTCGAGGTCGCTCCCGACGTCGTCGCCGCGATGAAGGACATGGCCGGGCGCATCGAGATCGTGTCGGCCGAGCGGGTGCGGGACGAGCTGAACAAGCTGGTCCTGGCCGCGGAGCCGCGCAAGGGGCTGACGCTGCTCGTCGAGACCGGGATCGCGGATCACGTGCTGCCGGAGCTTCCCGCCCTGCGTCTGGAGCGTGACGAGCACCACCGGCACAAGGACGTCTACGAGCACACTCTGATCGTCCTGGAACAGGCGATGGCGCTCGAGGAGGACGGACCCGACCTCGTGCTCCGGCTCGCCGCTCTGCTGCACGACATCGGGAAGCCCAGGACGCGCCGCTTCGAGAAGGACGGGCGGGTCTCCTTCCACCATCACGAGGTGGTGGGCGCCAAGATGACGAAGAAGCGCATGACGGCTCTGAAGTACTCCAACGACCTGGTGAAGGACGTCTCGCGTCTGGTCGAGCTCCACCTGCGCTTTCACGGGTACGGCACCGGTGAGTGGACGGACTCCGCGGTCCGGCGCTACGTCCGCGACGCGGGACCGCTGCTGACCCGTCTGCACAAGCTGACGCGGTCCGACTGCACGACGCGCAACAAGCGCAAGGCCACGGCGCTCTCCCGTGCGTACGACGGCCTGGAGGAGCGCATCGCCCAGCTCCAGGAGCAGGAGGAGCTGGACTCCATCCGCCCGGACCTGGACGGCAACCAGATCATGGAGATCCTCGGCGTCGGTCCGGGTCCGGCGATCGGCCAGGCGTACAAGTTCCTGCTGGAGCTGCGCCTGGAGAACGGCCCCATGGGGCACGAGGCGGCCGTGGCGGCACTCAAGGAGTGGTGGGCCGCACAGGACTGAAGGATCCGGGCCGGTGCAACGAGGTCATGTTTCACGTGAAACATGACGCCGGATACGCCGAGGGGCGGTGTTTCACGTGAAACACCGCCCCTCGGCGTATGCCGACCGAGCTGTTACTTGGTCTCCTTGAGGCACAGCACGACGTTGTGGCCGCCGCCGGTCTGGACGTAGTAGATCGTCGCGGCCTTGACGCTCTCGCACTTGCTGTCGTCGCTGGTGTTGTCGAACTTCTCGACGACCTTGTACTGCGAGTCGCCCGAGGTGCAGTCGACCGTCTGGAGGTCGGGGCTCGTCTGCGTGCCGTCGTTGTGCATGCAGCTGCCGACCGACGTGGTCTCGGCGTCGCTCTGGCCGAGGTACCACTTCACCCCGTACAGGGCTATGGCGACCAGGATGAGGCCGACGATGCGCATGGCCTTCTTGCCGAAGCGCTTGGCCGGAGCCGGCGGCGGCACGGGAGCGCCGGCCTGCTGCGGGAACGGGGCGTAGGGCTGCTGCGGGGGAACCCCGGGCTGGCCGGCCTGCTGGTCCGCGGAAGCGGGCTGCTGGGCGTACGGATTCTGGCCCTGCGGCGGCGGCGAAACGGTCACTTGGGGGTCCCCCTCGAACGATGAGAGCGCGTGGCGTGAAATAAGACGCACGTAAGCTATCGGGCCGCGCGGGCAAGTCTGAAGCCGGGAGCAGCTCTGTGGCACTGATGTGACACTTACTGCTGCGCAAAACGAGACATTGCCGCTGCAACTGCCGCGTAGATAACGGCGACTGTGACCACCAGGGCAACGGACCGTCCGTCAGAAGGCAGCATGAGCGCGGCCACTGCCGCGGCACCGACGAAAGCGACGTTGAACAGCACGTCGTAAACGGAGAAGATCCGGCCACGGAAGCCGTCGTCGACGGAGAACTGCACGATGGTGTCGGTGGCGATCTTCACGCCTTGCGTGGTCAGCCCCAGGACGAAGGCAGCGGCCAGCATCGGCGCCACGGCGAACGGAAGGGCGAGCGCGGGCTCCAGGACGGCGGCGCAAGCGGCGCAGACGGCGATCCAGCGGGCCGGCCCGAGCCGTCCGGCCACCGACGGGGTCACCACGGCGGCGGCGAAGAAGCCGGCGCCGGAGACGCCCACCGCGAGACCCAGGAGGGCGAGTCCGTCATCGGAGTCGGACGTCCAGGCATACCGGCAGAGCATCAGCACCATGACCGTCAGGGCGCCGTAGCAGAAGCGCACCAGCGTCATGGCCGCGAGGGCCCAGGCCGCCTCCCTGCGCGCTGGCTGCGACAGATGGCGCATGCCCGCCGTCAGCCCGCGCGCGGTGTCGATGAGCGTGGCCCACAGCCGTGGGTGAGCAGCATGCCGGTCGGGCCCGAGGAGATCCGGGGGGATGCGCAGCGCAGCCAGGGCCGCGCACAGGTATACGGCGGCCGCCAGGAGGACCACCACGGCGTTGGAGTCCACGGTCGACAGGCGTACGCCGAGGGCGACGGCGCCTCCCGCGGTCGCGGCCAGCGTCCCCGCCGTGGGGGACAACGAGTTGGCGATGACGAGCCGTTCGGGGTCGACGACCCTCGGCAGGGATGCCGACAGACCCGCCAGGACGAACCGGTTGACGGCCGTGACGCACAACGCGGACGCATAGAAGAGCCAGTCCGGGACGGGGCTGAGGATCAGGACGGCCGTCACGCAGGCCAGGAACGCCCGCAGCAGGTTGCCGTGGAGGAAGACCTGGCGACGGCGCCAGCGGTCCAGGAGGACGCCGGCGAAGGGGCCGACGAGGGAGTACGGCAGGAGCAGTACCGCCATGGCCGAGGCGATGGCGGCGGCCGAGGTCTGCTTCTCCGGTGTGAAGACGACGTACGTGGCGAGTGCGACCTGGTAGACGCCGTCGGCGCCCTGCGACAGCAGTCGAACGCCGAGCAGGCGTCTGAACCCCCGGAAGCGCAGGAGCACCCGCAGGTCACGCACGACGGACATGGGGCCCAGCCTCACATACGAGGAAGGTCCCCGGGCGGACGACCCGGGGACCCTCTACTGGCTCGCGAAACGGGCGCTCTAGCGCTCGACCTCGCCCTTGATGAACTTCTCGACGTTGGCGTACGCCTCGTCGTCGAAGTACTGGACCGGCGGGGACTTCATGAAGTAGCTCGACGCGGAGAGGATCGGGCCGCCGATGCCGCGGTCCTTGGCGATCTTCGCGGCACGCAGGGCGTCGATGATGACACCCGCGGAGTTCGGGGAGTCCCAGACCTCGAGCTTGTACTCCAGGTTCAGCGGAACGTCGCCGAAGGCACGGCCCTCGAGGCGGACGTACGCCCACTTGCGGTCGTCCAGCCAGGCCACGTAGTCCGAGGGACCGATGTGGACGTTCTTGGCGCCCATGTCACGGTCGGGGATCTGCGAGGTGACGGCCTGCGTCTTCGAGATCTTCTTCGACTCGAGGCGGTCGCGCTCCAGCATGTTCTTGAAGTCCATGTTGCCGCCGACGTTGAGCTGCATGGTGCGCTCGAGACGGACACCGCGGTCCTCGAACAGCTTCGCCATCACGCGGTGCGTGATGGTGGCGCCGACCTGCGACTTGATGTCGTCACCGACGATCGGGACACCCGCCTCGGTGAACTTGTCGGCCCACTCCTTGGTGCCGGCGATGAAGACCGGAAGGGCGTTCACGAACGCGACCTTGGCGTCGATGGCGCACTGGGCGTAGAACTTCGCCGCGTCCTCGGAACCGACGGGCAGGTAGCAGACGAGGACGTCGACCTGCTTGTCCTTGAGGATCTGGACCACGTCGACCGGGGCCTCGGCGGACTCCTCGATGGTCTCCCGGTAGTACTTGCCGAGACCGTCGAGGGTGTGGCCGCGCTGGACCGTGACGCCCTTGTTCGGGACGTCGCAGATCTTGATGGTGTTGTTCTCGCTGGCGCCGATGGCGTCCGAGAGGTCGAGGCCGACCTTCTTGGCGTCGACGTCGAAGGCGGCGACGAACTCGACGTCACCGACGTGGTAGTCGCCGAACTGAACGTGCATCAGGCCCGGCACCTTGGACGCCGGGTCGGCGTCCTTGTAGTACTCGACGCCCTGGACCAGCGACGCGGCGCAGTTGCCCACGCCGACGATGGCTACGCGAACCGAACCCATTCCGGTTGCTCCCTGTGTGTGCTCGGTGAAACCCCGAATGGGTCTCACGTGGTGGTGTCGTCGGACGGATCCGGCCGGGAGCTGTCCCGGTGCCGGGGCAGGCCGCCCGTCTCTCCAGATGTGCTGTCCTGATGAGCGGAGCCTTCGCCGGAACGCTTCTGGTCCCGTCCGGCCCGCTCGCTCTCGATGAGCTCGTTCAGCCAGCGCACTTCGCGCTCCACGGACTCCATGCCATGGCGCTGAAGCTCGAGGGTGTAGTCGTCGAGGCGCTCCCGGGTGCGCGCCAGTGAGGCGCGCATCTTCTCCAGGCGCTCCTCGAGCCGACTGCGGCGGCCCTCCAGTACGCGCATGCGTACGTCGCGCGACGTCTGTCCGAAGAACGCGAAGCGAGCGGCGAAGTGCTCGTCCTCGTACGCGTCGGGACCCGTCTGCGCGAGCAGCTCCTCGAAGTGCTCCTTACCTTCCGCCGTCAATCGGTAGACGATCTTGGCGCGACGCCCTGCGAGCGAGGTGGCGAGGGCGTCTTCGGGTGTGGACCCCGGTTCCTCGATCAACCAGCCGTTGGCGACCAGCGTCTTGAGGCAGGGGTAGAGCGTTCCGTAACTGAACGCACGGAACACACCCAGTGACGTATTGAGACGTTTGCGCAGCTCGTAGCCGTGCATCGGAGACTCGCGGAGCAGGCCGAGAACGGCGAACTCGAGGATGCCGGATCGCCGGCTCATGAGCGCCTCCTCCCTGTCGCTGTCACGTCGGCACGGCCATTATGCCGGGCTGATGTATCGACTCGATACATCAGCACGATAGAACGCCCCTACGGATGCGACAAGAGGGGGGAGAGTGAACGGCGTCACATCACTGATTCGTAGGAAGTGACTTGCCTGATTTGGGGTGAACTTCGGCCCTAGGTGGGTTTTGACGGTGCGTAGTCTGTGCGCCATGCAGACCACCGGGAACCGAGTGACGCCTGGGGACGTCCCTGTCCCCGGTGCAGTACGGGTGAATGCGATGACGACCGCATCCGTACTTCGGGGGGACCGGAAACCAGCCGCCGTTTCCAGGCGCGCAAAGGTGCGCCTGCCCGAGGAGTAATCGTTCGATGAGCGAGCACCGTCGCAAACCGCCGCAGCCGCAAGGCGGCGGACGTGCCGCGGCCCGACGCGGCCAGCCCGGCCCGTCCTCCGGCCGCCGTGCCGCACCGCGAGGCGCCACCGGGTCACCTTCCGATGCCTACGGCTCGGGAGGCGAGGAGCGCCCGTACGGGAGCCGTGCCGAGGCCCGCCGGGCGGCACAGAGGAACAGTGGGGGCGGCCGGCGCAGAGCGGCCGACGGCGCGGGCTCCGGTGGGCCCGGAGGGGGCGGCGCACGGCGCGGTGGTCCCGGAGGACCCGGTGGGCCGGGGCGCGGCCGAGGCCGCCCGGTACCCGCCAAGAGACGCTTCATCGACTACCCCCGTGCGGGCAGGTACGGCGCGGCGCGCTGGGTGCCCTCATGGAGGCTGGTCACGGGGCTGTTCATCGGCTTCTTCGGCAGTCTGGTGGCGGTCGCGGGTGTCGCGTACGCCCTGGTGAGCGTGCCCGACGTGGCCAAGACCGCGAAGGCCCAGAACAACGTGTACTACTGGTCCGACGGCAGCCAGATGGTCGCGACCGGCGGTGAGACGAACCGCCAGATCATCGGGTACGACAAGATCCCCAAGTCGATGCGCTTCGCCGTCATGTCCGCCGAGAACAAGACGTTCGAGTCGGACAGCGGTGTCGACCCGATGGGCATCGCGCGCGCCTTCGTCAACATGGCCAAGGGCGGCCAGACGCAGGGTGGCTCCACCATCACCCAGCAGTACGTGAAGAACGCGATGCTGGACGACCAGTCGCAGACGATCTCCCGGAAGTTCAAGGAGCTGTTCGTCTCCATAAAGGTCGGCGCCTCGATGGAGAAGCCCGACATCATGGCCGGCTACCTGAACTCGGCGTACTACGGGCGCAACGCCTACGGGATCCAGGCTGCCGCGCGTGCGTACTTCGACAAGGACGCCCAGCGCCTGGACGAGAGCGAGTGCGCCTTCCTCGCCGCGGTGCTGAAGGGCGCCACCTACTACGACCCGGCCGGCGCCGAGTCCATCGATCCCGCCGCCACCCCTCAGGCCAACCGCAAGCGCGCCGAGGCGCGGTGGCGGTGGATCCTCGAGGAGGAGGTCAAGGACGGGCGCCTCTCGGCGGCGAAGAAGGCGACGTTCAAGTCTTTCCCCAAGATCATCAGCCCGCGGTCGAACGCCCAGCTGAGCGGCCAGGTCGGCTACCTCGTCGACCTGGCGAAGGCATACCTGATCAACAATTCCGAGAAGACCGGGATCACGGCCAACAAGCTCCAGCAGGGCGGCTACGAGATCCACACGACCTTCGACAAGAACAAGGTCAAGGCTCTCGAGAAGGCCGTGAAGGACGTCCGCAAGAAGAACATCAAGCCCAAGCTGCGCCCGGACAAGGACAAGTACGTCCAGTTCGGTGGGGCCTCCGTCGATCCCGACTCGGGTGCGATCAAGGCCATCTACGGCGGTGAGGACGCGACCAAGCACTTCACCAACAACGCCGACCAGACCGGCGCCCAGGTGGGTTCGACGTTCAAGCCGTTCGTGCTCGCAGCCGCCATGTCGTGGGGTGTCCGGAACCCGGACGGCGACGTCGAGCAGGCGCAGGACGAGCGCACGGTGGTCTCGCCGAAGAGCCTGTACAGCGGCAGGAACAAGCTGAAGATCGAGGAGTACGACCGCTCCATCTGGACGGACAAGAACGGCAACGAGTGGCTGCAGAAGAACGACGGCAATGAGTCGTACAACCCGCCGAGCTACAACATCGACCTCCGCGAGGCGATGAGGGTCTCGGCGAACTCCGCCTACGTTCAGCTCGGCATGGACGTCGGTCTGGACAAGGTCAGGGAAGCCGCCATGGACGCGGGCATCCTGAAGACCAGCCTGGCCAGCGCCAACTTCCCGTCGTTCTCGATCGGCACCTCCGACCCGAGCGCGATCCGGATGGCCGGCGCGTACGGCACGTTCGCCGACAGCGGGAAGCAGCACGACCCGTACTCGGTCGAGAAGGTCACCGACGAGACCGGCACGGTCTTCCAGCACGAGAACAAGGCCAAGCAGGCCTTCACCTCGGCGGTCGCGGACAACGTGACCGACGTGCTGAGGACCGTGGTGGACAAGGGAACGGGTACCGCCGCGCAGCTCACCGGCCGCCCGGTGGCCGGCAAGACCGGTACCACCGACGGCAACAAGTCCGCCTGGTTCGTCGGCTACACCCCGCAGCTCTCCACGGCGATCACGATGTACCGGATGGACGACAACGAGAGCAGCAAGAAGCGCGAGTTCCTGGAGATGTACGGAACGGGTGGCCAGGAGAAGATCCACGGCGCCTCGTTCCCGGCCGAGATCTGGCACGACTACATGGAACAGGCGCTGAAGAAGGAGCCGGTCAAGAACTTCCCCACGCCCGAGGACATCGGCACGATCGTCAATGACGTACCGAGCCCGAGCGTGACCCCCTCGGCGACCGAAAGTCAGCAGGCGAGCCCCACGCCGAGCCCGACGCCCAGCAAGACCCGGCCCTCACCCTCGCCGACGCCCAGCGAGACCTGCGGCAAGTGGGACTGGAACTGCAACAACAACGGCGGCACCGACACGGGTGGTACCGACACCGGTGGCACGGACGGTGGCGTCACGTCGTCTCCCACGGAGACCAGCGGCACCGGGAACACGCGAGGCAACGGCAATGGGGGCCTCTTCGGCGGACCCGGCGGGTAGCAGTAGCCCCTCGACCGAGGTGTGTTTCACGTGAAACAGGGGCCGCCGCACCGAACAGGTGCGGCGGCCCTCGGCGTATTCCCCCGGACACGTACGGCAGGATGTGCGGCATGCCCAGTGCAGAAACGACGCGAGAGAGCGTGCACGAGCCGGAACCGGTACACCCGACCAGGGAGGACGAGGTCGCCGCGCACGGCAGTGAGCTGTTCGGCGGCCCCCTCGGGCGACGAGCGCTGCTGGGGACGTCCTGGTGGACCCCGGTGCGGATCGTCGCGCTGCTCGCGATCGGCATGTTCGCCCTCGGCATGGTGCAGAAGCTGCCCTGCTACGACGGCGCGTGGTTCTTCGGTGCCAGCTCCCAGTACACGCACGCGTGCTACTCGGACATCCCGCACCTGTACCAGGGACGCGGCTTCGCCGACGGGCTCGTGCCCTACTTCGACAAGCTCAACGGCGACATGGACTACCTGGAGTACCCGGTGCTCACCGGCGTCTTCATGGAGGTCGCCTCCTGGCTCACTCCCGGCAGCGGCAGCATCCAGGACCAGGAGCAGTTCTACTGGATGGTCAACTCCGGGATGCTGATGGTGTGCGCGGCGGTCATCGCCGTGTGCGTCGCGCGCACCCACGCGCGTCGCCCCTGGGACGGCCTGCTGGTCGCCCTCGCGCCCGCCTTCGCCCTGACCGCCACCATCAACTGGGACCTGCTGGCCGTCGCTCTCACGGCCGCAGCCATGCTGATGTGGTCCCGGGGCCGGTCTCTCGCCTTCGGTGTCCTGCTGGGGCTGGCGACGGCCGCCAAGCTCTATCCCGTCCTGCTTCTCGGGCCGCTGCTGATGCTGTGCTGGCGGGCCGGCAGGTGGCGCGAGTTCCGGGCCGCGGTCGGCGGCGCCGTGGTGGCCTGGCTGGCCGTGAACCTTCCGGTGATGCTCTTCGCCTTCGAGGGCTGGTCGAAGTTCTACACGTTCAGCCAGGAGCGGGGCGTCGACTTCGGCTCCTTCTGGCTGATCCTGTCCCAGCGCTGGCAGAGCACCCTTCTCACCACGGACAACATCAACACGTTCGCCACCGCACTGATGCTGCTGGCGTGCGTGGGCATCGCCGTGCTCACGGTGACCGCCCCCCGCCGTCCGCGGTTCGCCCAGCTCGCATTCCTGATCGTCGCGGCCTTCATCCTCACGAACAAGGTCTACTCACCGCAGTACGTGCTGTGGCTGGTCCCCCTCGCCGCGCTGGCCCGGCCGCGCTGGCGGGACTTCCTCATCTGGCAGGCCTGCGAGGTCGCGTACTTCCTGGGGATCTGGATGTACCTCGCGTACACCACCAGCGGAGACGCCCACAAGGGTCTGCCCACCGAGGGCTACCAGACGGCCATCGCGGTCCACCTTCTGGGAACGCTGTACCTCTGTGCCGTGGTGGTGCGCGACATCTTCATGCCGGAGCGGGATCCGGTACGTCGGTCCGGCGACGACGACCCTTCGGGTGGTGTGCTGGACGGCGCGGAGGACGTGTTCGTTCTCGGAGCGGCGGCCCATCCACCCCGGCACGCGGCCCACTTCGAGGGATCCCAGGTCGAATGGGGGGCACGGAGCTCTCCCGCGGGAGACCGTTCGCTCTGAGCGAACAGCTTGGAGAGTGCCCACGCGAAAGGCCGTACACGGACTCCGTGTACGGCCTTTCGTACGGCACGGCCGGGCAGGCGACCCGGCGCTCCGGTGGGTCAGCGGTCGACGATCCGGTCGAACTGCGTCGTGGTGTGCCGCAGATGGGCCACCAGTTCCTCGCCCACCTGCGGCTCGGGGGCGTCCGACGGCACGAACAGGATCGAGACCTGCATGTGGGGCGGTTCCGCGAACCAGCGCTGCTTGCCGCTCCACACGAACGGAGAGAGGTTGCGGTTGACCGTCGCGAGGCCCGCGCGGGCGACGCCCTTGGCGCGCGGCATGACGCCGTGCAGGGCCTTCGGGGCCTCCAGGCCCACCCCGTGCGACGTACCGCCCGCCACGACGACCAGGTAGCCGTCGGAGGCGGCCTTCTGCTGCCGGTAGCCGAAGCGGTCGCCCTTGGACACGCGGGTGACGTCCAGGACGGCGCCGCGGTACTCGGTCGCCTCGTGGTCCCCCAGCCAGAGCCGCGTACCGATGCGGGCGCGGAAGTGGGTCTGCGGGAACTGCTGCTGCAGGCGGGCGAGTTCCTCGGCCTTGAGGTGGCTGACGAACATGGTGTGCAGCGGCAGGCGGGCCGCGCGCAGGCGGTCCATCCAGCCGATGACCTCCTCGACGGCGTCCGAGCCGTCGGTGCGGTCCAGCGGCAGGTGGAGCGCGAAGCCCTCCAGCCGCACGTTCTCTATGGCGGAGTGCAGGTGGGGCAGATCCTGTTCGCTGACACCGTGCCGCTTCATGGAGGACATGACCTCGATGACGACACGGGCGCCCACGAGGCCGTACACGCCGTCTATCGACGATACGGAGCGGATGACACGGTCGGGCAGCGGTACGGGCTCCTCGCCCCTCCTGAACGGCGTCAGCACCAGCAGATCGCCACCGAACCAGTCCTTGATCCGGGCGGCCTCGTACGTGGTGCCGACGGCGAGGACGTCCGAGCCGAGGCGGGTGGCCTCGTCGGCGAGCCGCTCGTGGCCGAAGCCGTAGCCGTTGCCCTTGCAGACGGGGACGAGCCCCGGGAACTGCTCCTGCACGTGCTTGTGGTGTGCCCGCCAGCGCGCGGTGTCGACGTAGAGCGTGAGCGCCATGGCCGGTCCCGGAACCTTTCTTCGTGGCTGCGGTGAATCAGAGGTATGAAAGGAAAGTGTGGCGGATCCGCCGGGCCTTTGCGGCGATACCGCGCCGGGCAGGCGGACCGACCGGGTCAGCGGCGCGACATGTAGATGTCGAGAGCCTTGTGGAGCAGCTTGTTCAGCGGGAAGTCCCACTCGCCGAGGTACTCCGCGGCCTGGCCACCCGTGCCCACCTTGAACTGGATCAGGCCGAAGAGGTGGTCCGTCTCGTCCAGCGAGTCGGAGATGCCGCGCAGGTCGTACACCGTCGCGCCGAGGGCGTAGGAGTCGCGCAGCATCCGCCACTGCATCGCGTTCGAGGGCCGGTGCTCGCGGCCGATGTTGTCCGATGCGCCGTAGGAGTACCAGACATGGCCGCCGACGACGAGCATGGTTGCCGCGGACAGGTTCACCCCGTTGTGCCGGGCGAAGTAGAGCCGCATGCGGTTGGGGTCCTCGGTGTTGAGAGCCGTCCACATGCGCTGGAAGTACGAGAGCGGCCGGGGCCGGAAGTGGTCGCGCACGGCGGTGATCTCGTACAGCCGCTGCCACTCCTCCAAGTCCTGGTAACCGCCCTGGACGACCTCGACGCCCGCCTTCTCGGCCTTCTTGATGTTGCGGCGCCACAGCTGGTTGAAGTTCTTGTGGACCTCTTCCAGGGACCGGTTCGCCAGCGGCACCTGGAAGACGTAGCGGGGCTGGACGTCGCCGAAGCCGGCGCCGCCGTCCTCGCCCTGCTGCCAGCCCATGCGGCGCAGCTTGTCGGCCACCTCGAAGGCACGGGGCTCGATGAAGTCCGCCTCGATGTCCCGAAGCCGCTTCACGTCGGGGTTCTGGATGCCGCCCTTGATGGACGTGGCCTCCCAGCGCCGGATGATCACCGGCGGGCCCATCTTCACGGAGAAGGCGCCCTGCTGCTTGAGGTGCGCCAGCATCGGCTGCAGCCAGTCGTCGAGGTTCGGTGCGAACCAGTTGATGACCGGGCCCTCGGGCAGGTAGGCGAGGTAACGCTTGATCTTCGGCAGCTGGCGGTACAGCACCAGACCCGCGCCGACCATCTCGCCGGTCCTGTCGTCGAACCATCCGAGGTTCTCGGAGCGCCACTCCGCCTTGACATCTGCCCAGGCGGGGACCTGCATGTGGCTGGCCGAGGGCAGGCTCTGGATGTATGCCAGATGCTGCTCTCGGCTGATGGTCCTCAGGGTCAGGCTCATTCGGGGCGCTCCTCGGCTGGTCTGTCCCCATGGGTACAGGGGCTCCGGCTCTCGCGCCGAAGCCTACTGCGCCCTGCGAGCGCCCCGATTGGCCGTATGCAACCTCGCCACCGGCCGGCGGGCCGGCGGGGTGCCGAGGGGTGTCGTCCGGGCTGTGCGGCCGGCCGCCCGTCAGCCGGCCGTCTGCCCGGTGCCGAGTGGGCGGCCGGTCAGCTGATGACGCCTCCGAAGAGGCCTCCGTGCGCCATGCCGAGGAAGAAGCCGAAGGCCGAGGCGCCGAGGCCGAGGATCAGTCCGAAGCGTTCTCGCGTGGTCTCGGAGATGAACTGGCCGTAGGCCCCGGTGGCGATGCCGATCAGGCCTGCCCAGGAGCTGATGAGGTGGAGGTTGTGGAACATCGCGGTCACGAAGGCGACGACGCCGAGGACGGCGGTCACCCACAACAGCGTGTCCTGGAGGGGGTGGGGCTTGCCGTCGGTCGCGAACAGGGAACCGCCGATGTTGGGTCGCATTGTCTGTGCCATGGGGCACCTCCTGCGGAAGGTGGCGCATCGTAGCGCCATTCACACCCGATGTGTACAGACTGACGGTCTCCCCGGTCGGATTTCAACCGGAAGCCACCCTGCGGGTACTCTGTACTCTCCGCACCGGTGTCTGCCCAGGCTCCGGCCGAGTCACGACAGGGACTACCGCTCGGATCTCCGATCGCGAAACCCGTTGTCAGTGGCGGCCGATACCGTTGCTCACGCATAACAACCCTCCTGCCACGGAACGACCGTGGCCGCTGAGTCCAAAGGAGGTGGGTTCCACATGCGTCACTACGAGGTGATGGTCATCCTCGACCCCGATCTCGAGGAGCGTGCTGTCTCCCCGCTGATCGAGAACTTCCTCTCCGTCGTCCGCGAGGGCAACGGAAAGGTCGAGAAGGTCGACACCTGGGGCCGTCGTCGTCTCGCGTACGAGATCAAGAAGAAGCCCGAGGGCATCTACTCGGTCATCGACCTGCAGGCCGAGCCTGCGGTCGTGAAGGAGCTCGACCGCCAGATGAACCTGAACGAGTCGGTCCTCCGGACCAAGGTCCTCCGTCCCGAGACCCACTGAGCTCTCCCGCTCAGCTGATCTCGGGTTCCGAGTAGCAGCACCAAGCAGCCAGCAGCAAACCCGCCGAGAGGTTCCCCCATGGCAGGCGAGACCGTCATCACGGTCGTCGGCAATCTTGTCGACGACCCCGAGCTGCGCTTCACCCCTTCCGGTGCGGCGGTCGCGAAGTTCCGTGTCGCGTCCACCCCCCGCACCTTCGACCGTCAGACCAATGAGTGGAAGGACGGCGAGAGCCTGTTCCTGACCTGCTCGGTCTGGCGTCAGGCGGCGGAGAACGTTGCCGAGTCGCTCCAGCGAGGCATGCGCGTGATCGTGCAGGGCCGGCTGAAGCAGCGGTCCTACGAGGACCGTGAGGGCGTCAAGCGCACGGTCTACGAGCTGGACGTCGAGGAAGTCGGCGCCAGCCTGAAGAACGCCACGGCCAAGGTCACCAAGACCACCGGTCGAGGCGGTCAGGGCGGTTACAGCGGCGGTGGCGGCGGCGGCCAGCAGGGCGGCAGCTGGGGCGGAAGCTCCGGCGGCGGTCAGCAGCAGGGTGGCGGCGCTCCCGCCGACGACCCCTGGGCGACCAGCGCTCCTGCCGGCGGCGGCAACCAGGGCGGCGGCGGTGGCGGCGGCGGCTGGGGCGGAAGCTCCGGCGGCTCCGGCGGCGGCTACTCGGACGAGCCCCCCTTCTAAGGGCGGGTTCGTACCCCCACTTCTTGATCACACAGGAGATACACCATGGCGAAGCCGCCTGTGCGCAAGCCGAAGAAGAAGGTCTGCGCTTTCTGCAAGGACAAGGTCACGTACGTGGACTACAAGGACACGAACATGCTGCGGAAGTTCATTTCCGACCGCGGCAAGATCCGTGCCCGCCGCGTGACCGGCAACTGCACGCAGCACCAGCGTGACGTCGCCACGGCTGTGAAGAACAGCCGTGAGATGGCGCTGCTGCCCTACACCTCCACCGCGCGATAAGGGAAGGGTGACCGAAACATGAAGATCATCCTCACCCACGAGGTCTCCGGCCTCGGTGCCGCGGGCGACGTCGTCGACGTCAAGGACGGTTACGCTCGCAACTACCTGATCCCGCGGAACTTTGCGATCCGCTGGACCAAGGGCGGCGAGAAGGACGTCGAGCAGATTCGTCGTGCTCGCAAGATCCACGAGATCGCGACCATCGAGCAGGCCAACGAGATCAAGGGCCGCCTCGAGGGCGTCAAGGTCCGCCTTGCCGTCCGCTCCGGCGACGCCGGTCGTCTCTTCGGTTCCGTCACCCCGGCCGACATCGCTTCGGCGATCAAGGCTTCCGGTGGCCCCGAGGTCGACAAGCGCCGCATCGAGCTGGGCTCGCCGATCAAGACGCTGGGCGCCCACGAGACGTCCGTGCGTCTGCACCCCGAGGTTGCCGCCAAGGTCAACATCGAGGTCGTCGCTGCCTGAGTGCAGCTCTCGGCTTAGCTGAGAGAAGGGCCGTACCCCTCGGGGTGCGGCCCTTCTTCATGGTCTCTTGATGGGCGTCGGCGGACTCGTCGCCCCTCATGTTTCACGTGAAACACGGCGTTTCACGTGAAACACCGGGGCGGGCGAGCGTCAGCGAGTGGCGCCGGTGACGATCCAGCGGCCCGAGCGCGTCCGCAGCCACAGGGTCAGCATGCGCATCGTCATCATCAAGGTCATGGCGGCCCAGAGAGCGGTCAGCCCGCCGCCGAGCGTGGGTACGAGCAGGGCGACCGGGGCGAAGACGGCCAGCGTGAGGATCATGGCCCACGCCAAGTAGGGGCCGTCCCCGGCGCCCATGAGCACTCCGTCGAGGACGAAGACGATGCCGGAGACCGGCTGGGAGATCGCCACTACGAGGAGGGCGGGCAGGGCGGCGTCCTGTACGACCGAATCGCTGGTGAACAGGGGCAGGAACAGCGGTCGGGCGAGCACGACCAGTACGCCGAGAACGATGCCGACGGCCAGGCCCCACTGCACCATCCGGCGGCAGGCCTCGCGAGCCCCCTCCGCATCATCCGCGCCCAGATAGCGGCCGATGATGGCCTGGCCGGCGATGGCGATCGCGTCCAGGGCGAAGGCGAGCAGGCTCCACAGGGCGAGGATGATCTGGTGGGCGGCCACATCGGCATCACCGAGGCGGGCGGCAACGGCGGTGGCGATCAGGAGGATGGCTCGCAGGGAGAGCGTGCGCACGAGAAGGGGTGCCCCCGCCTGGGCGCACGCCCGGATTCCCTCCAGGTCCGGCCGCAGTGAGGCGCCGTGCTTCCGAGCACCTCGGACGACGACGTTCAGATAGACGGCGGCCATGCCGAACTGGGCGATGACGGTGCCCCAGGCCGAGCCGGCGATTCCGAGATCGGCGCCGTAGACGAGGCCTGCGTTGAGGGCGGCGTTGGCCACGAAACCCCCGACGGCCACGTACAACGGAGTCCGAGTGTTCTGCAGGCCCCTGAGTACTCCGGTGGCGGCGAGCACGACCAGCATGGCCGGGATGCCGAGCGCTGAGATCCGCAGATAGGTGATGGCGTACGGGGCGGCCGTGTCCGATGCGCCGAAGAGTTCCACCAGGGCGGGTGCCGTGGGCAGAGTGAGAGCGATGACGGCCGCGCCGATCAGCAGGGCGAGCCAGATGCCGTCCATGCCCTGCCTGATCGCGGCGCGCAGATCGCCGGCGCCGACCCGGCGGGCGACGGCGGCCGTGGTGGCGTAGGCGAGAAAGACGAAGACCCCCACGGCTGTCATGAGGAGAGCCGAGGCCACGCCGAGGCCGGCCAGCTGCGGGGTGCCGAGATGGCCGACGATCGCACTGTCGGCCAGCACGAAAAGGGGCTCGGCGACGAGAGCGCCGAAGGCCGGAACAGCCAGCGCGACGATCTCTCGATCATGACGGCGCCGGGCGGCCTTGGGTGTCGCAGGAGCCTGTGTCATGAGCACCAATCTAATCTTCCACAGGTAAGAGATGCAAGACGTCTGGGACCCTTACTCAAACGCTGGTGACCCGGGCCGTCGCGCAGTGTTCGAGGAGAACATGGTCTGACCGGGAAAGTTTTTCTTCCCCACAGCCGGTGGACGGCAAAGGTGCAGGTCAGGATCTGTGAGTCCGCGGGACTGAGTGCTTGTTCACAGGGCTGTCCACCGGCTCGTGCACAGGTTTTGCCGGGTTCTCCACAGCATCGGGGCCGTCGTCCACATGGCCTGTGGATAACCAGATTGGCTGACGGTGCCCGCAGGCCTAACGTGGGGCGGCGCCCGCTCTCTCCTCCGTCCTCGGAAACCTGGCAAAACCGACGCGTCAGAACCGGAGTTGGGTGGCTCATTTGTCAGTGCCGTGCCGTAGAAAAGAGGGGCACGGCTAGGTCCGCTCGGCGGACGGGAGGAGGTGGCTCGGTGAGTATTTCCGAGCCCTTGGACGACCCGTGGGCCGACAGCGGTCCCAGTGATCGTCTGCCCGCCTCCCGGCAGCGCCGCGACGGTGGCCGGAGCCGCGAAGAGCAGCATGAGCGCGGTCGCGAGAGTGGCGACTGGGACGGCGGAGGCTCGTCCTTCGAGCGGGTGCCGCCGCAGGACATGGACGCCGAGCAGTCCGTTCTCGGTGGCATGCTCCTGTCCAAGGACGCCATCGCCGACGTCGTGGAGGTCATCAAGGGCCACGACTTCTACCGGCCCGCGCACGAGACCATCTACCAGGCGATCCTCGATCTGTACGCGAAGGGCGAGCCGGCCGACCCCATCACGGTCGCGGCCGAGCTCACCAAGCGTGGTGAGATCACCAAAGTCGGTGGCGCATCGTATCTGCACACCCTCGTCCAGACAGTCCCCACGGCAGCGAACGCCGAGTACTACGCGGAGATCGTCCACGAGCGGGCCGTCCTGCGCCGTCTGGTCGAGGCGGGTACGCGCATCACGCAGATGGGATACGCGGCCGACGGCGATGTGGACGAGATCGTCAACAGCGCGCAGGCCGAGATCTACGCGGTCACCGAGCAGCGCACCAGCGAGGACTACCTGCCGCTCGGCGACATCATGGAGGGCGCGCTCGACGAGATCGAGGCGATCGGCTCACGCAGTGGCGAGATGACCGGAGTGCCCACCGGCTTCACGGACTTCGACTCCCTGACGAACGGCCTGCACCCGGGCCAGATGATCGTCATCGCCGCCCGTCCCGCCATGGGTAAGTCCACGCTGGCCCTGGACTTCGCGCGGGCCGCCTCGATCAAGAACAACCTGCCCAGTGTCATCTTCTCGCTCGAAATGGGCCGTAACGAGATCGCGATGCGCCTGCTGTCCGCAGAGGCACGCGTGGCCCTGCACCACATGCGTTCGGGCACGATGACCGATGAGGACTGGACGCGGCTGGCCCGGCGGATGCCGGACGTCTCGGCAGCTCCCCTGTTCATCGACGACTCTCCCAACCTGTCGATGATGGAGATCCGGGCCAAGTGCCGCCGCCTCAAGCAGCGCAACGACATCAGACTGGTCGTCATCGACTACCTCCAGCTGATGCAGTCCGGCGGCTCCAAGCGCGCCGAGAGCCGCCAGCAGGAGGTCTCGGACATGTCCCGAAACCTCAAGCTGCTCGCCAAGGAGCTGGAGGTGCCGGTCATCGCGCTCTCGCAGCTGAACCGTGGCCCCGAGCAGCGAACCGACAAGAAGCCGATGGTCTCGGACCTCCGAGAGTCCGGTTCCATCGAGCAGGACGCCGACATGGTCATCCTGCTGCACCGTGAGGACGCGTACGAGAAGGAGTCGCCGCGCGCCGGCGAGGCCGACCTGATCGTGGCCAAGCACCGTAACGGTCCTACGGCGACCATCACGGTCGCCTTCCAGGGCCACTACTCCCGCTTCGTGGACATGGCCCAGACCTGATCCCTTACGGTCGGACCGACCGGGCGGACACACGTCGGACGCCGCCGAAATGCGCTCGACGCACGGGGCCGGGGAGGGTGGACTGGGGGTATGACTACACCCCAGGAAGAACTGCTTCCCGCTACCCGTCGAGCCCTGCTGCACCGCATCGCCACTGCTCAGGCCGAGGGGCGGGCGCCGTCGCTGGTCGCGACGGTGGTCCGGGACGGGGAGCCGGTGTGGACGGGGTCGCGCACCTCGGTGGAGGGACACGGGCCGGACGAGAACGTGCAGTACCGGATCGGTTCGATCACCAAGACCTTCACCGCGGTACTCGTGCTGCGTCTGCGTGACGAGGGTGTGCTGGACCTGGGCGACCCGCTGGAGAAGCACCTTGCGGGTACCGGCGCGGGGGAGGCCACGATTGCCGAACTGCTCGCGCACACCGGTGGGCTGGCGGCCGAGTCACCCGCTCCGTGGTGGGAGCGCACGCCGGGCTCGTTGCGTCCGGAGCTCGCCGACGTGCTGGGCGAACAGCCGTTCCGGCATCCCGTCGGGCGGCGGCACCACTATTCGAACCCCGGTTACACACTGCTGGGTGCCCTGGTCGAGGAGCTGCGGGGAGCGCCCTGGGAAGAGGTGCTGCGGCGTGAGGTGCTCGGACCGCTGGGCCTGCACCGCACCAGTGGTCGGCCGCAGGCGCCGCACGCGGGTGGCTGGGCGGTGCATCCCTGGGCGGACGTGATGCTTCCCGAACCCTCCGAGGACCTGGGAAGGATGGCTCCGGCCGGACAACTCTGGTCGACCACGGCGGATCTGGCACGCTTCGCGGTCTTCCTCGCCCGCGGTGACGACCGGGTGCTGAGCGCCGAGTCCGTACGCGAGATGCGCACGCCCGCGGCGCCTGCCGAGGCGGCGGACGTGGCGGCCGGCTCCGCCTATGGACTGGGGCTGCAGATCCAGCATCGCGACGGACGGTTGCTCGTCGGGCATTCCGGCTCCCTCCCGGGTTTCCTCGCGAACCTGACGATCAGTGTGGAGGACGATCTGGCGGCCGTGGTGCTGTCCAACTGCACCTCCGGCCCCCTCGTGTCGACCCTTGGCGCCGACCTCGTCCGCCTGGTGGCGGAGGCCGAGCCGCGCATTCCGGCCCCGTGGCGACCGCTGGCCGAAGTCGACGCCTCGGTACTGGAGTTGGCGGGCCAGTGGTACTGGGGCACTCAGCCCTTCGCGCTGCGGCTGACGGCCGACGAGGGCCTCTCGCTCGGACCGTTGTCCAGTTTCGGCCGCCGCTCACGGTTCCGGGCGAACGGCGATGGGACGTGGACCGGGCTCGACGGCTACTACGCGGGAGAGCCGCTGCAGGTCGTACGGCGGCCCGACGGATCCGTGAGCCACCTGGACCTCGGATCGTTCGTGTTCACGCGTCAGCCGTACGACGAGGCGGCCCAGGTGCCCGGTGGAGTCGATCCCGAGGGCTGGCGCGGCGTTCGGTAGGAACGCACGTGGCTCATGCGCCCTGTTTCACGTGAAACAGGGCGCCCCGTCATGCCGAGCGCGGAACGGATGCTCAGAGCTGAAGCTTGAAGCCGACGTGCGATGCGGTGAAGCCGAGCCGCTCGTAGAAGCGATGAGCGTCGGTGCGGGTGGCGTCGGAGGTGAGCTGGACCAACTGGCAGCGCTCGCGCCTGGATTCGTCGATCGCCCACTCGATGAGCTGGGTGCCCAGGCCACTGCCGCGCTCGTCGGCATGGACCCGCACGCCCTCGATGAGCGAGCGGGTCGCTCCCTTGCGGGAGAGGCCAGGGACGATCGTGAGCTGAAGGGTTCCGACGACGCGGCCGTCGCGCACGGCGACCACCACGTGCTGGTTGGGGTCGCCGCTGAGGCGTTCCAGCGCGGCGAGGTACGGCGTCAGATCGTCCGGTGACTCCCGCTGTGCTCCCAGCGGATCGTCCGCGAGCATGGCGACGATGGCGGGAACGTCGTGGGCGGTGGCTGGTCGTATCTCAAGATCTCCCATGACCGCACCCTACGCAGACGGAACCGGCCCGTGCTCGCCCGGTCGTGACCGCACCGGGCCAGGGCTAAGCGGGCTCGCTCACGGACTCCACGACCCGGACCAGCGGGGCCAGCTCCGGGATCTCCGCCGCGGCATCGAGCGCCTCACGCAGGGCGGCGTCGTTGGTGGGGCGGGCCTCGTCCAGCAGCTTGAGCCCTGTCTCGCTGACATTCGTGTAGATGCCGCGCCGGTCGGTCGGGCAGAGGTAGCGGGAGAGGAGCCCCCGGTCTTCGAGCCGGGTGACCAGCCGGGTGGTGGCGCTCTGGCTGAGCACGACCGCGTCGGCGACCTGCTTCATCTGCAGGTGCCCGCCTTCCCCGTCGTGCTGCCGGCTGAGCACGTCGAGCAGGGAGTACTCCCGCACGCTCAAGTCGTGCCTGGCCTGCAGGGCGCGCTCGATATGCGCCTCGATCCTTCCGTGCAGCAGGGAAAGGGCGCACCAGCCCTGGGCGAGGGCGGTGAGCGCGGGGTCCGTCGCTGTCATGGCGTGTTCCTCCGTCCCGGAGCGGCTGCACCCAGGATAGAGCACTGCCGCAATAGACCGCGGTTGCATGTAACCCGCGTCTGCAACTATTGTGAACGCACGCAAAGCGCTCCTGCAATTATCTGGGAAGGTGCATCCACCCATGCCTCTCGCGCTTCTGGCCCTCGCGATCGGGGCCTTCGGAATCGGCACCACGGAATTCGTGATCATGGGCGTCCTGCCCCAGGTCGCGGGTGACTTCGGTGTCTCCATCCCCACCGCCGGACTCCTGGTGACCGGCTACGCCCTCGGTGTCGTGCTCGGCGCCCCGATCATGACCGCCCTGGGTACGAAGGTGTCCCGGAAGCGGATGCTGATGCTCCTGATGGGGCTGTTCGTCGTCGGCAACCTGGTCTCGGCGGTCGCCCCGGTCTTCGGGCTGATGCTGGCGGGCCGCGTGGTCGCCTCCCTCGCCCACGGAGCCTTCTTCGGTATCGGTTCGGTCGTCGCCGCCGAACTCGTCGCCCCTGAGAAGAAGGCCGGCGCCATCGCCATGATGTTCAGCGGGCTCACCATCGCCAATGTGGTCGGTGTGCCGTTGGGCACCCTGATCGGGCAGTCGGCCGGCTGGCGCGTCACCTTCGCCGGGGTGGCCGTGCTCGGGGTGATCGGGTTCCTCGGCATCGCCAAGCTGGTGCCCGACATGCCGAAGCCGGAGGGTGTCCGTCTCCGCCACGAACTGGCCGCGTTCAAGAACGTGCAGGTACTGCTCGCCATGGCGATGACCGTCCTCGGCTTCGGCGGTGTCTTCGCCGCCATCACCTACATCGCGCCGATGATGACCCACGTCGCGGGCTTCGCCGATGGATCCGTCACCTGGCTCCTGGTCCTCTTCGGCCTCGGCATGGTCGGCGGCAACCTGATCGGCGGCAAGCTCGCCGATCGCGCCCTGATGCCGATGCTGTACGTGTCCCTGGGCGGCCTCGCCGTGGTACTCGCGCTCTTCACCTTCACCGCGCACAACAAGGTCCTCGCGGCCGTCACCATCGCCCTGATCGGTGCCCTCGGCTTCGCCACCGTGCCTCCGCTGCAGAAGCGCGTCCTCGACCAGGCGCACGGCGCTCCGACGCTGGCCTCGGCCGTGAACATCGGAGCCTTCAACCTGGGCAACGCCCTCTCGGCCTGGCTCGGCGGCATCGTCATCGCGGCCGGCCTCGGATACACGGCCCCCAACTGGGTCGGTGCCGTCCTCGCCGCGGCCGCCTTGGTCCTGGCCGTGGTGTCGGCAGCACTGGAGCGTCGAACCGGCGCCCGCAGCACGGTCGTCGCGGGTGGCACTCCCGCCGAGCCGCGCGCCGTCGTCCCGCACTGATCTCCGGTCACGGCGGGAGCGGGGCCGGGGCCGTCCCCGCCTCCCCGGACCGGAGCGACCTTCAACACGTGTCAGAGCGAGCGTCCGCGTTTCACCGGACGTTCGGCACCACCCCGCAAGGAGACCTTCTTCATGAGCACCACCGCCGCTGTCGCCCCCTTGACCGTCCAGGACGCCGAACTCCTCGTCGACACGGCTCGTCGTGCCGCCGAGGCCACCGGAGTCAGCGTCAGCGTCACCGTCCTCGATGCGGGCGGACACCTGCTCGCCTTCCGACGCGACGACCGCGCTGTACTGATCTCCGGTGAGACCAGTACGCGCAAGGCCTACACGGCGCTCCAGCTGGACTCCGCCACCGCCGACCTCGTCGACGCCGTCCAGCCCGGTGGGCTCTTCCACACCCTGCCCACCGCGCTGGACCGCCCGCTGCTGTTCATCGCGGGTGGTCTGCCGGTGCACCGTGACGGCCGTCTGATCGGCGCGATCGGGGTCGGTGGCGGTACGCCCGGGCAGGACCACGGCTTCGCCACCGCGGCCGCCGAGGCCCTCGTGTAACCGTCTTCCGTTGATCGAAGGAGTCGGCTCCCGAGCTGGGGCCGGCTCCTTCCGCGTCGGGACGTCAGCCGGCCGCCACCGTCAACGGAGCGAAGCGCCGCGTCCAGTCGCCGGGCAGGTCCGGAGTTCCGTACGTCATGACCGCGTTGAACGCGACGGGGGCCAGACCGTGCTCCTTCACCCAACGCAGCAGCTCCTCGTGCCGGACGTCGATGTCGGTGCGCAGCGGACGGTCCGTATGCGCCGCCAACGAGGCGATGAGGGCCTTGGCCGTCTCCGTGTCCCGGGCGATCAGCGGACCCACGACATGCGTCTCCATGTTCGGCCAGGCCGCCGCGTAGCCGATGATCCGGCCGCCCTCCTCGGCCACACGGAGCTGGTCGGCGAAGGCGGGCAGTCGGGTGATCACGTGGGTGCGGTCGCAGCCGAAGGCCTCCTCGTCGAGCCGCAGGATCGTGGTGAGGTCCTCGGCGGTGGCGGGCCGCGTGGCGACTCGCGACTGCTCGTCGCCGGGCACGAAACTACCGCGGACCATCTCGGCCCGTCCGACGGCTTTGAAGCCCAGTTCCTCATAGAGCGGACGGCCGTAGGGGGTGGCGTGGAGCGTCAGCGGAGTGGTGCCCAACTCCGCGATGACGTGCCGCATCAGACGGCGTCCGATGCCCTGGCGCGCGTGCCGGTCCGCGACCAGCACCATGCCGATCGCACTCAGCTCCGGCCGGTCCGCGGGCCCGTACTCCGTGACGACGCAGGCGGTGACGAGTCCGCCCTCGGGGTCGTCGATGCCGTATCCGGTCCCCGCCGTCAGGAGGTGACCCCATTTGTGTTCTTCTCGGGGCCATCCCCGGTTCTCGGACAGGTCCGCGCAGGCGGTGAGATCGCGCAGCGTCAGACGGCGGATGGGCAGAGCAGCGAGGGAAGGTGTCGACACGCAGGTCAGGCTGTACGACAAGCGCCCGCGCCGTCCACCGGTTTGCGCCCGGACGGCTGTTGTTTTGGCCACCTTGTGCATCACTGTGCCGCGGGCGGACAGGTGTTTCACGTGAAACAACGCACCGGATCCGCTTCCGCCCCTTTCTGTGAGCCCGTCCGGAATTCGCGGCGCCGTGACGCTGCGGCCACGGTGCAGATCGAGAACCGGCTCTGTGAAGAGTCGGGGGTGAACAGTGCGGGCCGAGCCGCTCCCGGTACCGGCCGGCGTCTCAGCGGTACGGGATCTGCGGAATGTCGACGAATTGGCCCGAGGTACCCGGCAATTGGAAAATTGACGGCTCGGCCCGGCCGCTTCGGGGTGTTGCGGGAGAGTACTTGTCTGCGGGCCATTGGCCGGTAGGGTCGACTCCGGTTCCGGTGAGGGCGTGATGGACGGCACCCCGGCCGGCGAACGCAGGCCAAAACAGCGTAACGGGACGCGGAGATCGAAGACCGCACTTCCCGTTATGCCTCCCGGGACCGATGGGTGGTGGGACGCTGCGAAGGACGATGCGGCCAATGTCACACTCTCGACTTACTTGTCCGTAAGGGAGGGAAACCCGGCTTGACTGTGGCTGCATTGGCCAAGAGAACTGAGCGGGGATGTAGAGAAAACCGTCTGCGGGGGAAAGCAGGCATCTTCCGATCGCGGAAGTGCGCAGACCGACCGAAAGATGTTCGAGGCGAGGCTCATCATGGACGCTCCGACCGCTAGGCCGGCCGACAACGGCATACCCGACGGCAATGGCGGAGGCGGTTGGTTCGCGCCGCGCAACCAGCCCGAGCCCGGCGCCGCGGACATGAAGGCACCCGAGGGCAGCCGGTTGGCGGCCATGCGACCGCGCGGCCGGTCCGCCGCGGGGGAGAGCGCGCCGGAGCAGGAGCGAAGAGCGCAGGCCCCTGAGACAGCGTCGGAGGCTCTGCCCGCCGAGGTGCTGTCCGGTGCCCCGTCCACCGAGGCGGCCCCGCCCGCCGCGGCCGCATCCGAGGCGAGCCCGCGTCCCGCGCCCGACGGCACGCGGCGAGCTTCCGGACCTGCCGACACCGAGCGGCACAGCCCGCGGCCGTACGCTCCGGAGCCCGAGCCCCGGCTGCCCCGGCCGGCTCCGGCGGCCTCCCCGGACGCCCTGCTGGTCCAGCGCACCATGGCCGAGGTCGGTCCGGTCGCCGACAAGGTCACGTCCTACTTCTACGCACTGCTCTTCGTGCGCCACCCCGAGCTGCGCTCGCTCTTCCCCGCCGCGATGGACACCCAGCGCGACCGCCTGCTCCGAGCGCTGCTCACGGCGGCCGAGCACATCGACAACACCGACGTCCTTGTCGCGTACCTGCAGAACCTGGGCCGGGGCCACCGCAAGTACGGCACACGGCCCGAGCACTACCCCGCCGTGGGCGAGTGCCTCATTGGTTCGCTGAGCCGGTACGCCTCCGCGATCTGGGACGAGCAGACCGAGGCGGCCTGGGTACGGACGTACACGACGATCTCCCAGGTCATGATCGACGCGGCGGCAGCCGACGAACTCCGCTCCCCGGCCTGGTGGCACGCGGAGATCGTGTCGCACGACCTGCGGACCCCGGACATAGCGGTGCTCACCGTCCGCCCTGACCAGCCCTATCCCTTTCTCGCGGGGCAGTACACGAGCGTCGAGACACCCTGGTGGCCGAGGATCTGGCGGCACTACTCGTTCGCGTCGGCACCTCGCTCCGACGGGCTGCTGTCGTTCCACGTCAAGGCGGTCCCGGCAGGCTGGGTGTCCAACGCGCTGGTCCACCGGGCCCGGCCCGGCGACGTCATCCGGCTCGGCCCGCCCGCCGGCACGATGACCGTCGACCACACCACCGGGAGCGGGCTGCTCTGCCTGGGCGGCGGCACCGGCATCGCCCCGATCAAGGCCTTGGTCGAGGACGTCGCCGAGCACGGGGAGCGCCGTCCGATGGAGGTCTTCTACGGCGCTCGTACCGGGCACGACCTGTACGACATCGACACGATGCTGCGGCTCCAGCAGAGCCACCCATGGCTGTCGGTGCGTCCGATCGTCGACCAGCAGGCGCACCTGCAGCTTCCCGACGCCGTGCGCGAGTACGGGCCGTGGAACGAGTACGACGCGTACCTCTCCGGTCCGCCCGGCATGATCCGCAGCGGGGTGGACGCCCTCAGGGACATCGGCATTCCGTCCGACCGCATCCGCCATGACTCGGTCGAGGAACTCGTGGCCGCCGCCACCTGAACCAGCCCACGGCCGCCACCTGAACCCGCCCGCACCCGCCGGCTGAACCCGCCCGCCGCCGTCAGGTGGATCGCTGACGTCCGTCGGACCGGCGGTCGTCAGCCCAGGTCGGGTGCGTGCATCGCCCGCACCCCTTCGATGTTGCCGTCGAGATAGTGCCGGAGGGACAGCGGGACGAGATGGACGGAGGCGATGCCTACCCGGGTGAAGGGGATCCGCACGATCTCGTATTCGCCGCACGGCTCGTCGATCTCCGGCCCGTGGCGCTGCGAGAGGTCCATGGACTCGAGGTGGCAGACGAAGAAGTGCTGCACCTTCACACCGGTCGCGCCGCCGTCCTCCCCGATGTGCTCGACGGTGTCCACGAAGCAGGGCACCACGTCGATGATCTTGGCGCCGAGTTCCTCGTGCAGTTCGCGGTGGAGTGCGTCCACGACGGTTGTGTCCTCCGGCTCGACCCCGCCACCCGGGGTCAGCCAGTAGGGATCCATGCCGGGCTTGGTCCGCTTGATGAGGATCAGGTCGTCGCCATCCAGCAGGATGGCGCGGGCGGTGCGCTTGACCACGGGTCGGACGGTCATGGGAGAAATGTGGCCCGGCTGGTTCCACGTGAAACATCGCGGAGCCCTGAAGCCGTCAGGAAGGCCCACAGCGCCGTCCGTGCCGAGGAGAGGCAGCCGCGGTGTCCGCCGCCGGGCCCCGCGCCCGGCACCGTCCGGGGCCACGGTCGGCTCGTCCTCAGCTCCAGTCCCCCGCGGCAGCCAGGAGCCACTCGTAGGCACGCGCGATGTGCGGCAGGGCCAGCGTCCCGGTGCGCACCACGAGGAAGTACGTCCGCAGCGGGGGCACCGCCGGATCGAGCAGCGCCACGACGTCCCCCGCGTCCAGCGCCTCGGCGCAGAGATAGCGGGGCAGCACCGCGAGTCCCGCGCCCGCGACGGCACAGGCGAGGACGGCGCGCAGATCGGGCACGACGACCGTGCCGGAAGCCGCCGGGCGCGAGTCGAAGACGGAGGCCCAGTAGCGGGCGACGAACGGTAGCGACTCGTGCACCTCGACCAGGGGGAGGTTCTCCAGAGCGTGTGCTCCCTTGCGGCGCAGCTTTCCGGCACCGATACGGCCGGCCCAGCGGGGAGCGGCGACCAGGACGTGTTCCTCGTCGCAGAGCGGAGTCGCGGTGAGCAGGGCCCCGCGGGGGCGGGCCGTCGTGATGGCCAGATCATGATGTCCGGCGGCAAGCCCCTCCAGCGCCTCCTCCGCGTTCCCGAAGGAGGCGCGCAGTGCGAGGCCCTGGCCGTCGTCGCCGGTGAGGGCCGTCAGGGCGGGCAGCGCCCGCTCCGCGGTGAACTCCGGTGGTCCGGCGAGATGGAGGGTGCGCAGGGACGAGTCCTCGTCGAGGCCGGTCTCGGTGATCTCCACCAGTGCGTCCAGATGCGGGGCGGCTTTGTGGGCGAGTTCGTCGCCGATCGTCGTAGGGGTCACTCCCCGGGCCTGACGCAGGAACAGAGGCCGCCCCAACTGGCGCTCCAGGGTGCGGATCTGAGAGGTCACCGCGGGCTGGGAGAGGCCCAGCAGGGCGGCGGCGCGGGTGAAGGAACCGGCCCGGTGCACGGTCACGAAGGTGCGCAGCAGGGCCAGATCCATACTGTCCCACCCCTCCCAGCGTCCCCGAGCGAACCCCAACTATAAATAAGTCGATAGGTCTCTGTCGCTACCGTGATTGGACACTGACACAGAGTCAACTAGCCTTGGCGGCACGGTTCTTCGCGCGCGGAACCGCGACGGTCCGAGCCATGAGGGGGGAGGCTCGGACCGTCCTGCGTGCGGAGCGCACGTCCGCTCCGCCGTCCCGGTGCACGATGCACCGGACTGACCGGTCGCTCAGGAAATGCTCACTCTGCCGACTCGTCGAGGGCGCGGAGCACGTCGGCCACCAGATCCTGCGGGTCCTCGGCGCCGGCCGAGAGGCGGATGAAGCCCTCCGGCACCGCGTCCCCGCCCCACCGGCCGCGCCGCTCCGCCGTGGACCGCACCCCGCCGAAGCTGGTGGCGTCGTCCACGAGTCGCAGCGCGTCGAGGAAACGGTCGGCGCGCTCCCGCGTGGGGAGGGTGAACGAGACCACGCATCCGAAGCGCCGCATCTGCTGGGAGGCGATCTTGTGCGAGGGGTCGTCGGGCAGCCCGGGATAGCGCAGCCCGCCCACCTCGGAACGGCCGCGCAGGGCCTCGGCGATCGCGAGGGCGTTGGCGTTCTGCCGGTCGGCACGCAGTTGCAGTGTGGCGAGCGAGCGGTGCGCGAGCCACGCCTCCATGGGGCCGGGGATCGCTCCCACGATCTTGCGCCAGCGACGCACGGGCGCCATGAGCTCGGCATTGCGTCCGCTGACGTATCCGAGCAGGACGTCGCCGTGCCCGGTGAGCATCTTGGTGCCGCTGGCCACCGAGAAGTCGGCGCCCAGTTCCAGTGGACGCTGGCCGAGCGGGGTGGCCAGGGTGTTGTCGACGGCGACCAGGGTGCCCTGGGCGTGGGCCGCCTCGACGAGCCGCCGTACGTCGCACACGTCCAGACCCGGGTTCGACGGGGTCTCGATCCACAGCAGTTTGGCTCCGTCGAGCACGTCGAGCTGGGAGTCGCCGGCGGTCGGCGCGGTGCGCACCTCGATGCCGTACGCGGTCAGCTGCTCGCGCACCAGCGGCAGCACCTGGTAGCCGTCGTTCGGGAGGACCACGACGTCGCCGGCGCGCAGCTGGGAGAAGAGCACCGCCGAGATGGCGGCCATGCCGGAAGGGAAGGCGAGCGTGCTGACGTCGCCCTGCGCGGGCGCCTCCAGTTCGCCGATGGCCCGCTCCAGGAGCGTCCAGGTCGGGTTCTCGTCCCGGCCGTAGGTGTACGGGCCCGTGGGGTCGCCCGGCAGATGGAAGTGCGCCGCGAAGACCGGACCCGGCAGGGTCGGCTCGTACTTCACGGGCTCGGGCAGTCCGGCCCGCACCGCGCGTGTGCCGTCACCGGTCTCCGTACCGAATTCCCCGGATGTCATGCTGCCCGTCCCTTCACCTGCTCGTGTATCGCGGCGAGCAGACCAGTGCTCGCCGCCTCCACCATCTCAAGACACTCCTCGAAGCCGTCCATGCGTCCGTAATACGGATCCGGTACGTCCGGATCGGCTCCGTCGGACGGGTCGTAGGAGCGCAGCAACCGGACCTTGGCGGCGTCCGCCGGCCCGGGCGCGAGGCGTCGCAGTGCCTGGAGATGGCCGGTGTCGAGCGCGATCACCAGGTCGAGCCCGCCGAACCAGGAGGCCTGGAACTGCCGCGCGGTGTGGGCGCTCTCGTAGCCGTTCGCGTCGAGTACGGCGACGGTGCGCGGGTCGGCGCCGTCACCCTCGTGCCAGCCGCCGGTACCCGCGCTGTCCACCTGGATCAGGCCGTCGAGTCCGGCCTCCTCGACCCGTGCGCGGAAGACGGACTCCGCCATCGGGGAACGGCAGATGTTGCCCGTGCAGACGAAGCAGACGCGGAAGGGAGTCGGGGACATCAGTCCTCGCTGTCGGGCAGGACGACGTTCAGCGCCCAGGAGACCACCGAGACGATCAAGCCGCCCAGGACGGCCGTCCAGAAGCCCTCGACGTGGAAGCTGAGGTCGAGCTTGTCGGCCAGCCACGAGGTCAGCAGCAGCATCAGGGCATTGACCACGAGGGTGATCAGGCCGAGCGTGAGGATGAACAGGGGGAAGGTCAGGACCTTTACGACCGGCTTGACCAGGAAGTTCACCAGGCCGAAGACCAACGCGACCACTATGAGGGTGCCGATCTCCTTTCCGGTGCTGTCGCCGGTCAGGGTGATCTTGTCGAGCAGCCACACGGCAACGGCCAGGGCGCCCGCGTTGGCGATCGTCTTGACTACCAAATTCTTCATGTGTCTGATCGTGGCAGAAGAGATCGAGAGAGAACACGGCCGTGATCGCGGCCGCCTGCGCAGGGAGCGGACGAAGTCGATGAAGGCATTCCGGCTGGACGAACTGGAGGCGGAACGCGCCGCCAACGACGGCGCCTATCTGCAGTTCCTGCGCGAGCGGAACATGTCGGCGGGCCTGTATGCGCTGGATGCCGGCGAGCTCGACCCGCAGAAGCCCCATCAGCAGGACGAGGTCTACTTCGTCGTCAGCGGGCGGGCCTCGATCACGGTCGGCCTGGAGACGACCCAGGTCGGGCGCGGCAGCGTCGTCTACGTGCCCGCCGGTGTCGCCCACAAGTTCCACCACATCACCGAGGACCTGCGGGTTCTGGTGGTCTTCTCTCCGCCCGAGAGCTGAGGCGCGTCTCAGGGTTCCCTAGGGGGCCGGTCAGGGGCAGACAAGGGGCGCCGGGCCCCCGTAGGCCCCTGTCCCCGCCCTAGCATCGAAGGCGAGACATCAGAGATCCCGGAAGTCAGACATTCCGGACGTCGAGGAACCCGGAATCACAGCCCCGGACTCGGGGCGACGGGCGGAGAGGCAAGGACAGGGCGATGCGAGAGCTCTTCAGCGGTATGCCGTGGTGGGTGAAGTGGGTCGCGGTGCCGGTCATCGCCCTGCTCGTGTTCGGCAGCGTGATAGTCAGCGTGGTCAGCGTGGTGGTCTGGCTGCTCTTCAAGGTGCTGATCTTCGTCGCGCTGGTGGGCGGACTGATCTATGTCGTACGGAAGTTCATGGCGGGTTCCTCCTCGCGCAGCGACTGGTGAGGCCGATGCGGGTCTTCCGGGTCGGTAACGGGCAGCGGGTGACAGGGGGCTGAGGTTCCCTCGCCCGGGGGAAGTTTCCCGCCGGGGCGGTCGGCGGGCGGTGGTGGGCGGTTAAAGTCCGGATTCGACGCGGGGTCGACCCCGCGGGCGGCGCACACCCCCTCCCGTGTCCCCCCGCACGGGCGGCCCTCCTCGCGCTTCGGGAGTGACCCTTGGCCACGGTTGACACCGCACCCGCAGAATCACCCGCTCCACCCGTCCAGCGATCGAGCGCCGCGGCGGGGCCACGTGTCCCGCCGGTCCAGCCACGCACTTCGCCCACCGAGGCCGGCTCCCCGGAGCCGCACTCCACCACGCTCATCGGCTCGGTGCAGCGGGCGATGCGGCTGCTGGAGGCCGTGGCCGCCCGCGAGAGCGGGGCGCCCGCCAAGCAACTCGCCCGCGAGGCCGGGCTCGCGCTTCCGACGGCGTACCACCTGCTGCGCACGCTGGTCCACGAGGGCTATCTGCACCGGGAGAAGGGGCTCTTCTACCTCGGCGAGGCGGCAGAACGGCTGGGCAGCAGCGGAGCCCAGCAGAAACGTCGCAGCACCGTGAACGACGTGCTGGCCCGGTGGAGCGAGACGCTCGGCGTCCCGATCTACTACGCGGTCTACCGCGACGGCGAGATCGAGGTCGTGTCCGTCGCCGACAGCCCGGGCAGCCCCGCGGTGGAGGAATGGGCCGACTTCCGGGAGACCGGGCACGCCCATGCGATCGGCCAGTGCCTGCTCTCGCAGCTCGACGAGGAGGCCCGTAGGGACCATCTCGACCGCTATCCCGTGCAGTCCATCACCCCGAACACGGTGCGTGACGAAAGTACGCTGCTGCGCCGCCTGGAAAAGTCGCGGCGGATGGAACCAATCGCCGAACGCCAGGAATACGCCCTCGGAACGGTGTGCGCCGCACTCCCCATCACGGCCGGGGCGATGGCCGCGACAGTGGCCTTTTCCCTGCCCTTTCATCAGGTCGAGCGACTGCTGCCGGTGGCCAGGCAGCTGCAGACCGAGATCGGCCGGATGCTGGGATCCCTGACGATCTCTATCAGCATCTGAAAACTCACTCCTTGTGATCTGCCGTGTACGTTGAGCAAGATGCCAGCAGTGTCAGGAGGATGATTCCTGGCCAGTCGACGGCAAACGACGGGGTTTGACGATGCACGAGTCGGTACAGGCAGAAGTCATGATGAGCTTTCTCGTCTCCGAGGAGCTCTCCTTCCGCATTCCGGTGGAACTCCGTTATGAGACCAATGATCCTTTCGCCGTGCGGCTCACTTTTCATCTGCCCGGTGATGCGCCCGTGACGTGGGCGTTCGGGCGTGAGCTGCTGATCGACGGTGTGGGCCGCCCGTGCGGTGACGGTGACGTGCACATCACGCCGGCCGATCCCGAGGCGCTCGGCGAGGTCCTGATCCGGCTGCAAGTGGGCTGCGACCACGCGCTGTTCCGGTCGGGCACCGCTCCGCTCGTGGCCTTCCTCGACCGCACGGACAAGCTGGTGCCTCTGGGGCAGGAGCGTTCCCTCGCCGACTTCGACACCCATCTCGACGAGGCGCTCGACCGCATCCTGGCGGAGGAGCAGAGCGCGGGCTGAAGCGCCAGGTCTCCCGTGGGCGTAACGCTTCCTCTCGCCTCAGTGCTTGCGGCGCCGGCCCTTTCCGGCTCGGGCCGGCGTCCTGGCGGGTGCGGGAACGGCAGCCCCCGCCGCCCCCTTGCGGTCCGCGGAGACCACGAGCGCGGCCAGGGCGGTGGTCACCGGCACCGAGGCGACCAGGCCGATCGAGCCGACCAGGGTGCGCACGATCTCCTCCGCCACCAGTTCACTGTTGGCCACGGTGCCGACGCTGCTCTGGGCGATGGAGAACAGCAGCAGCAGCGGAAGCGCCGCGCCGGCGTACGCCAGCACCAGGGTGTTGACGACGGAGGCGATGTGGTCGCGGCCGATCCGGATCCCTGCGCGGTACAGCCCGCGCCGCCCCATCGTGGGGTCCGCCTGATGCAGCTCCCAGACGGCGGAGGTCTGTGTCACCGTCACATCGTCGAGCACGCCGAGTGAGCCGATGATGACGCCCGCCAGCAGCAGACCGCTCATGTCGATCGACGGGTAAAGACCGTGGATCAAGCCCGTGTTGTCGTCCACGTTGCCGGTCAGCGCGGCCCAGTCGATGAAGCCCGAACCGAGCACACCGATCAGCAGCAGGGAGAGCAGCGTGCCGATCACCGCGACCGAGGTGCGCGCGGAGAGACCGTGGCACGTGTAGAGGGCGATGAGCATGATGGCGCTGGCCCCGACCACCGCCACGACGAGGGGATTGGAGCCCTGCAGGATCGCGGGCAGGATGAAGAACGTCAGGATGAGGAAGCTCACGGCGAGAGCGACCAGCGCCATCACACCGCGCAGACGGCCCACCACCACGACGGCCAGCGCGAAGATCCCCGCGAGCAGCGCCATGGGGAACTTCCGGTTCACGTCGGTGACCGAGTACTGCAGGTTCGAGGGAGCGGAGGGCTCGTACGCGACCACGACCTTCTCGCCCTCGTGCAACTGCCGTGACTGGTCCGGCTGGACGATCTCGGTGAAGGTGCGGCCCTTGTCCTTGCCCGTGTCGATCCGAATCGTCGCCCTCTTGCAGTCGCTTTTGGCCTGCTGTCGGGCGGAGGACCCCTCGGCGGTGGAGGTGTCGCCGGTCGGGGTGTCGCCCGAGGCGTTGACGGACTTGCAGTCCACCTCGTCGACCTGGGTGACCGTGGCCTCCTGGGACTGACGGTCGAAGCCGACGCCGGTCCGCTCGTGCGAGGGCGCGCCGCCCGGCCAGAGCACCACCAGTCCCACGACGACCGCAGCCGCGAAGGGGATCAGCACCGCGGCGATGACCTTGCGCAGATGCCGGGAGACCGGGGCGGCGGGGCCGTGGCTGTGCGAGTGACCGTGTCCGCCGCCCGGCGCGGGGCCGCTCCCGCCGCTGGATCCAGGGCCGTTTCCGTCGCCGCCTCCCGGGCGGGGGCCGTCCCCGGCACCGCGTCCGGAGCCATGGCTGGAGGCGGTGCCCGCGCCGTGCCCGTGCGGGGGTTCGGAGGGAGGAAACGGGGGCTGCTGCATCGTGGTCACCGACCGATCATCGCAAGAACGCGGGGGGCCCTCTGGTCACCGCGCCAGACAGGACGCTAGCGTGGAGGCACCTTTGCACACGCGGGAGCTCGGAGCACCGGGCTGAGAGGGCGCTGACCTCCGTCTTCGCGATGTTTCACATGAAACATCGGCAGACGGACGCCGCTGCGTCGACCGCTGAACCTGTTACCGGGTAATGCCGGCGTAGGGAGTAGGTCTCATGACCATCAAGGACGTAAGCACGCCTGCCTCCGGCCAGACGGACGGGGCGCCCGCCCCGGTCGACACCGCCAAGGCCGGGAAGTCCATCGGCTGGCACAAGGGGTACGTCGAGGGCTCACGCCCCGATCTACGGGTGCCGGTCCGTCAGGTGCACCTCACCAACGGGCAGTCGGTCACGCTGTACGACACCTCGGGCCCGTACACCGATCCGGCCGTCGACACCGACGTACGCAGGGGACTGGCGCCGCTGCGCGAGAACTGGATCATCGCGCGGGGTGACACCGACGAGTACGCGGGCCGGGCCGTGCGGCCCGAGGACGACGGCATCAAGCACACGTCACCGCGGGGCGGACTGCGCAATCTGGACGCCGTCTTCCCCGGCCGGCCGCGTCAGCCGCGCCGGGGGCGTCCGGGGGAGGCGGTCACCCAACTCGCCTACGCCCGCCGCGGCGAGATCACCCCCGAGATGGAGTTCGTGGCGGTCCGGGAGAACGTCGACCCCGACGTCGTACGGCAGGAGATCGCCGCCGGCCGGGCGGTCCTGCCCGCGAACGTCAACCACCCGGAGATCGAGCCGATGATCATCGGCAAGCGGTTCCTGGTGAAGGTCAACGCCAACATCGGCAACTCCGCGGTCACCTCCTCCATCGAGGAGGAGGTGGACAAGATGACCTGGGCCACCCAGTGGGGCGCGGACACGGTCATGGACCTGTCCACCGGACGCAACATCCACACCACGCGCGAGTGGGTCCTGCGCAACTCCCCCGTGCCCATCGGCACCGTGCCGCTCTATCAGGCGCTGGAGAAGGTCGACGGCCGTGCCGAAGAGCTGACCTGGGAGATCTACAAGGACACGGTCATCGAGCAGGCCGAGCAGGGCGTGGACTACATGACGGTCCACGCGGGCGTGCGCCTGCCGTACGTGCCGCTCACCGCCAACCGCAAGACCGGCATCGTCTCTCGGGGCGGTTCGATCATGGCGGCCTGGTGCCTGGCGCACCACAAGGAGAGCTTCCTCTACGAGAACTTCGAGGAGCTCTGCGAGATCCTCGCCGCCTACGACGTCACGTACTCGCTCGGCGACGGGCTGCGGCCCGGGTCGATCGCCGACGCCAACGACGCCGCCCAGTTCGCCGAGTTGCGGACGCTCGGGGAACTCAACAGGACCGCGAAGCGTTTTGACGTACAGACCATGATCGAGGGCCCGGGGCACGTCCCCATGCACAAGATCAAGGAGAACATCGACCTTCAGCAGGAGATCTGCGATGAAGCTCCGTTCTATACGCTCGGCCCGCTGACGACGGACGTCGCCCCGGCGTACGACCACATCACCTCCGGCATCGGTGCCGCGATGATCGCCTGGTGGGGTACGGCCATGCTCTGCTACGTCACGCCCAAGGAGCACTTGGGCCTGCCCAACCGTGACGACGTCAAGACCGGCGTCATCACCTACAAGATCGCCGCCCACGCGGCCGACCTCGCCAAGGGGCACCCGGGCGCGCAGGAATGGGACGACGCCTTGTCGGACGCCCGCTTCGAGTTCCGGTGGGAGGACCAGTTCAACCTGGCTCTCGACCCGGACACGGCACGGGAGTTCCACGACGAGACCCTGCCGGCGGAGCCCGCCAAGACAGCCCACTTCTGCTCGATGTGCGGGCCGAAGTTCTGCTCGATGAAGATCTCGCACGACATCCGCCGTGAGCACGGTGGTGCGGAGTCCGAGATCGCCGAGGGCATGGCGCAGAAGTCCAAGGAGTTCGCGGCGGCGGGCAACCGGGTCTATCTGCCGCTGGCGGACTGAACCGTCGACCGCCTCCCCCGCGTGCCGGACCGTCGGCTTGCGCTTCCCCGGCGGGGGCGCGGGCCGGGGTGCCGTCGCGGCGGCCCGCCGGAGACGGACGCCTCCGGCGGCCCGCCGGTGGCGATGCCGGTCCGGTGGTCCCGCGGAGACAGCTCCGAAGGACCGCCGGGCCGGACGTCACTCCGGTTGGTGCTCCGGGCCTCCGAAGTCCGGGCTGCTGAAGTCCGGACTGCTGTAGCTCGGTCGCGGACCGGCCGCGGGGCCGCCGTCCGGGCTGCTGAAGCCCGGCCGGTTGTACCCGAGATGCGGCATCCGGCCGGTCGGTTCCGGGGACGTCCGGGGCACGGCCGCCGTCCCCGCGTCGGCGAGGGCCTCCCGGAGGAACGGCAGAATGCCGCGCTCCAGCAGGGCCTTCCGCCAGGCGTCCCCGGCCCGGGCCACTTCCTCGTGCAGCTCGCCCCGGACCTCGGCCTGGACGGAGGAACCGCCGTCGCGCAGAGCGGTGAGCAGGAGCCCGACCGCGGCCACGAGGATCGCGACGACCGTGACCGCGCCGAAGACCCATCCGGTGGTGAGGATCGTCCTGGCGAACGCCGGCTCGGGGTCGAGCATCTTGAGGATGTAGCCCACGAGCAGGAATATCGCCGCGGCCGTCCCGGCGAGGACGGGAGCGAGCACCGCGACGACGGCGATGGCGCCGGCACCGGCCGTCTCGGCGACCTCCCCCACGCTGGTGGCGAGCCCCACCGCGCTTCCGCCCGGCTCCGCGACGGCCGGCTCCTCGCGGACGGACGGGGCGGACGACGCAGGTCGGCGCAGCTCCTGGCGGACCTTCACATAGTGCTGGTACTCGGTCGCTGCGGCCGCCGTGATCAGGGCGGTGGCGTTCAGAGCCATCGTGCGCAGTTGTTCGGGGTTGAGCCGCTTGCCGACAGCGGCGAGTTCCGGGCGGTGTGGGGCGGAGCGCAGCGCCTCATCGAGGATCCGCTCGTAGTCCTGGCGGTCCTCGCTCAGCAGGTGCTGCGGAACGCTGTTCATCTGCATCCCCCGATGCTCCGTAGGGCTGGTGGCTCGCACGCTGACGAGCCGTCGGGCAGAAACGGAGGGGAGCCTGCTACGGATAAGCCGATGGTAGAGCGGCAAGGGCACGCCGTGACAGGGGCTTTCCGGAAATTGCCCCCTGGCCAGCAGGGTCCTTTCGCAGGGGACGCCCGCCCGTTGAGGGCTCAGCCACCCAGGGGGAGCTGCTGGACCAGCAGCTTTCCGGCCATGGTCACTCCGCCGTCCATGGCGATGGCCAGTCCGTCGGCGTAGATGTGCGGGCCTTCGACCGTGGGGCCCGCGCTGTCCTCGCCGTCCTCCGAGCCGACTTCGCCCAGCAGGTACGGGATCGGGCTGTGCCCGTGGACGATGCGCGTCCCGCCGTAGGTGTCGAGGAGGGAGCGGACCGCCTCGGCGCCGCCGTCGTCGCGGAAGGCGAAGCGCTTGGTGAGCTTGCGGAACAGGTCCCAGCACTCGTCGGCGTCGTTGCGGGTGAGGGTTTCGCGGACGGTGTCGTTGACCGCCTCGATGGAGTCGCCGTAGTCGAGGTAGGCGGTGGTGTCGGAGTGCACCAGGAGATGTCCGTCGGAGATCTCCATGGCGTCCAGGCGGGCCATCCACTGCAGGTGGTGGTCCTGGAGGCGGTCCATGTCGGTCTTCTGACCGCCGTTGAGCAGCCAGGCGGCCTGGAAGGTGGCGGTGCCCGCACCGGAGTTGACGGGGGTGTCGCCGAACCGCTTGGCGCCGAGCAGCAGCAGCTCGTGGTTGCCCATGAGCGCCTTGCAGTAGCCGCCGACCGCGGCCGCCTCCGCGGACAGCCGCATCACCAGGTCGATGACGCCGATGCCGTCCGGGCCGCGGTCGGTGAAGTCGCCGAGGAACCACAGCCGGGACGTGCCGGCGCACCAGTTGCCCGCGGCGTCGACGAGGCCCTGTGCCTGGAGGGCGGCGACGAGTTGGTCGAGGTAGCCGTGCACGTCACCGACGACGTACAGCGGGCCCGGGCCCTCGGCCGGTTGCGGAGCGGGTGCGGCGGCGGGATCGACGGCGACCTGAAGCGTGTCACCTCGGTTGATGACCGGCAGGTCGCGCTGCGTGGGTGTGTACTCAGTCGGCTCCGCGACAGGGGACACCCCCTCGTCGGGGGGCGAGTTCTGCGCGTACGGACCGGTCTCGTGGACGTACGCGGGAACCCGGAAGTCGCGCAGCGTCGCCGTGCGCACCACCTCGGGTCCCTGACCGGCCCCCTGAGTCATCGACCCCTCCACCACCATCGCGCCGCATCTGCACCGCATCGGACTGCCTGGTCGCAGCGGCCCGCGGTGTCGTCCGCCCATCATAGGAATGCGGATCGCGCCATGTGATGACCCAGGGGTGGTGAATCGGAGCAAGACCCCGGTTCACCGCGGTTTTCGCCCGAATTGGGCGGAGCCTCCCCCTCGGCATCGGCCCCGCCACCTGTGACTCAGCCCTCTTCCGGTGACCGGGGCGGGCTGACCGTCGTGCGCGGCGGACGTCGCTCGGACGACGTACGCACGATCAATTCGGTAGGTATCACCTGCTCGACCGGGTGGTCCGACTCCAGGCCCTCGATGGCGTCGATGAGGAGCTGGACCACGGCCGTGCCGATGCGGCGCGGCTTCAGGGAGAGCGTGGTGATGGGCGGCTCGGTGCTGGCGTAGACGGTGGACTCGCTGCAGCAGACGAGCAGCAGGTCGTCCGGTACGCGCAGTCCGTAGCGCCGGGCGGCGGCCAGGAGATCGGTGCCGTTCGGGTCGAAGAGGCCGTACACCGCGTCCGGGCGGTCGGGCCGGGCGAGCAGCCGGTCGGCGGCGACGGCGCCCGCGCACGGGTCGTGCGCGGGATAGGCCTCGTACACCGGGTCCTGGCCGACCCGCTCGCACCAGCGCAGGTATGCGGTCGTGGAGAGGTGGGTGTACGTGTCGGTGGTGGTGCCGGTGAGGAGGCCGATCCGGCGGGCGCCCGCGTCGGCCAGGTGGTCGAGGATGCCCAGGACCGCGGCCTCGTGGTCGTTGTCGACCCAGGCGGTCACCGGGAGCGAACCGGCCGGGCGGCCGTCGGAGACGACCGGGAGACCCTGGCGCACCAGCTCGCTCACGACCGGGTCGTGGTCGGACGGGTCGATGACCACCGTGCCGTCCAGAGCGACGTTCGACCACACGTCGTGACGCGAGGTCGCGGGCAGGATGACCAGGGCGTAGCCCCGGGCGAGGGCGGCGGAGGTGGCGGCTCTGGCCATCTCCGCGAAGTAGGCGAACTCGGTGAAGGTGAAAGGTTCATCCCCGTACGTCGTCACGGTCAGGCCGATGAGGCCCGACTTTCCGGTGCGGAGCGTTCGGGCCGCGGCGGAGGGGCGGTAGCCCAACCGGTCGGCGACCTCGCGGACGTGGCGTCGGGTGGCGTCCGGCAGCCGGCCCTTGCCGTTGAGGGCGTCGGAGACGGTCGTGATCGAGACCCCGGCGGCGGCGGCCACGTCTCTGATGCCCGCCCGGCCCGGCCGACCGCCGCGGCGGGGAGTGTCCGCCCGGCTCACCTGGTGCTTCCCTGCTGCTGTCATGGCGAGCCGATAGTAGGGCTCATGCGGTGGGGTAGTGCGGACGCATATGCACTCGTTGACAGGCACGTTTCTGCATGATCGAAATGGGTCAACTACCTTTGAAAGCGAGGCATTTGAACGATCCAATGGCAGGACGTGACGCGTCGGCGCGCATGGGCCTGCCAAGTCGGCCAGGTTTCGAAGAGGTCTCAACTCACCTTCACGGGGGATGCGCGCCACGGCGTGAGCCACCGGCGCGTGCCGAAGCGGACGACGCGCCCCCTGTTTTGTACCGCTCGTGTGACTTCGGGTGGAGATGACCGTCCGGATGCAGGCGGCTGTCCACAGCCCATTCGCAGCGGCGCCGAATCCTCATAAGGTGAGCAGCATTGGAAGCCGGTCGTGGGTCATGAGCCGGTGGTGGTCGCGAGGAGGACTGCGGTGAGCGAGACGAGCCCCAAGCTGCGTGCCGAGCTGGAGGGTATCCCCACCTACAAGCCCGGCAAGGCCGCCGCGGCCGACGGGCCGGTGGCATACAAGCTGTCGTCGAACGAGAACCCCTATCCGCCGCTGCCCGGCGTGATGGAGAGCGTGACCGCGGCGGCCGGGTCCTTCAACCGCTATCCGGACATGGCCTGCACCGGCCTGATGGACGAGCTGTCGAACCGATTCGGCGTGCCGCTCTCGCACCTGGCCACGGGCACCGGCTCGGTCGGTGTCGCCCAGCAGCTCCTGCAGGCGACCAGCGGACCGGGCGACGAGGTCATCTACGCCTGGCGGTCCTTCGAGGCGTACCCGATCATCACGCAGATCAGCGGCGCGACCTCGGTGCGGGTGCCGCTCACCGCCGGTGACGTCCACGACCTGGACGCGATGGCCGACGCGATCACCGACCGGACGCGGCTGATCTTCGTCTGCAACCCCAACAACCCGACCGGCACCGTGGTGCGCCGGGCCGAGCTGGAGCGCTTCCTCGACCGGGTGCCGAGCGATGTGCTGGTGGTCCTCGACGAGGCGTACCGGGAGTTCATCCGGGACCCGGAGGTGCCGGACGGCGTCGAGATCTACCGGCAGCGGCCCAATGTCTGCGTGCTGCGCACCTTCTCCAAGGCGTACGGCCTCGCGGGGCTCCGGGTCGGCTTCGCGATCGCCCACGAGCCCGTCGCCGCCGCACTGCGCAAGACGGCCGTGCCCTTCGGCGTGAGCCAGCTCGCGCAGGAGGCGGCCATCGCCTCGCTGCGCGCCGAGGACGAGCTGCTGGGCCGGGTCGGCGCTCTGGTGTGCGAGCGGCAGCGGGTCGTCGAGACGCTGCGCGGCCAGGGCTGGACGGTGCCCGAGACGCAGGCCAACTTCGTGTGGCTGCGGCTGGGGGACCGCACGCTCGACTTCGCCGCGGCCTGCGAGCAGGCCGGTGTCGTCGTCCGGCCGTTCGCCGGCGAGGGCATGCGGGCGACGATCGGCGAGGCGGAGGGGAACGACATCTTCCTGAAGGTGGCCGAGGGCTTCCGCCGGGAGCTCTAGGCACACCCACGGCCCTGCCGGGGCGGCCCCCGCCGCCTCGGCCGCCGTCCCCCGCGGACGTTGGACCTCAGGTCAGGTGGTCCTCGTCGGACACGGCGGGGACTACCGGTCGCCCATGAATTCGACGCGCACCGGATCGCCGTCCCGGACGGTCGCGAGGACGCCCGGGTCCCCGTCCACGCGACCGAGCAGATTGCAGGGGCTCGCGAGTCGGCACTCCCCGTTGAACGCGTCGCGGGGGAGTTCCCAGCCCTGTGAGATCGGTGTGGGTCCGTAGGGAAGGGCCAAGGCGTCGCCGTCGGTCCAGAAGGCCACCGTGCCCGGGGTGACCACCTGCCGGGCGTCTCCCTCCAGGGCGACCGGCACCCCCGTGTCGAAGTAGACCTCCTCGCCCCAGGTGCGCGCGGTGGAGACGAGAGGCAGCGCTCCGGCGAGAGCCCGGGCGGTGGGAGTGTCGTCGAGAGCCGCGGTGAGCTGTCCCGCGGGCCAGGAGATCCGTATCTGCATGCCGCGGATTCAACAATATGTTGAAGAGTCTGCCAAGGGTTCCGACCGGCAGCTTCGTGCCAGATGCCGTCCGGCCCGGACTTAGGGACCCCCCACCACTCATGCTTCGAACGGGTGCGTCATAATTGCTTGTGAATGTGAACGCGTTCACAAGCGTGTCCTGTTTGCTCCCGATGTGCGTGACATGGGGGGCGGGCAGCCGCCGGGACCACGGCGGTGACGTAAGGAGACTGACGACGTGGAATTGGCTCTGGCGCCGGAGACACTGGCGCGATGGCAGTTCGGCATCACCACCGTCTACCACTTCCTCTTCGTCCCCCTGACGATCTCGCTCGCCGCGCTCACCGCCGGCCTGCAGACCGCCTGGGTGCGCACGGAGAACGAGAAGTACCTCAGGGCCACCAAGTTCTGGGGAAAGCTCTTCCTGATCAACATCGCGATGGGTGTCGTCACCGGCATCGTGCAGGAGTTCCAGTTCGGCATGAACTGGTCCGACTACTCGCGCTTCGTGGGTGACGTCTTCGGCGCCCCGCTGGCCTTCGAGGCACTGATCGCCTTCTTCTTCGAGTCCACCTTCATCGGACTGTGGATCTTCGGCTGGGACAAGTTGCCGAAGAAGATCCACCTGGCCTGCATCTGGATGGTGTCGATCGGCACCCTGCTGTCGGCGTACTTCATCCTTGCGGCCAACTCGTGGATGCAGCACCCCGTCGGCTACCGCATGAACGAGGCGAAGGGCCGGGCGGAGCTCACCGACTTCTGGCGGGTCCTGACCCAGAACACCGCGCTCAATCAGGTCTTCCACAGCTTCTCCGCGGCCTTCCTCACGGGCGGCGCCTTCATGGTGGGCATCGCCGCCTTCCACCTGATGCGCAAGAAGCACATCCCGGTGATGCGCACGTCCCTCCGGCTCGGCCTGGTCACCCTCGCGGTCGGCGGGCTGCTCACCGCCATCAGCGGCGACACCCTCGGCAAGGTCATGTACGAGCAGCAGCCGATGAAGATGGCCGCCGCCGAGGCCCTGTGGGACGGCGAGAAGCCCGCACCCTTCTCGGTTTTCGCGTACGGCGATGTCGACAAGGGGCACAACAAGGTCGCCCTGGAGGTCCCGGGCCTGTTGTCGTTCCTCGCCCACAGCGACTTCGAGTCGTACGTGCCCGGCATCAACGACACCAACAAGACACTGCAGGAGAAGTTCGGCCCCGGTGACTACAAGCCCATCGTCCCCGTCGCCTACTGGGGCTTCCGGTGGATGATCGGCTTCGGGATGGCGTCCTTCTCGCTCGGCCTGCTGGGGCTGTGGCTCACCCGGAAGAAGTTCCTGCTGCCGGCGGCCCACCGGACCGGCGAGGACGAGGTGCCGCACTTGGTGCTGCTGAAGCAGCCGCTCGGCACGAGGTTGACCCGGCTGTACTGGCTCGCGGCGCTCTGGACGATGGCCTTCCCGCTGATCGCCAACTCGTGGGGCTGGATCTTCACCGAGATGGGCCGGCAGCCCTGGGTCGTGTACGGCGTGATGCAGACCCGCGACGCCGTCTCCCCCGGTGTCTCGCAGGGCGAGGTCATCACCTCGATGATCGCCTTCACGGCGCTGTACGCGGTCCTCGCCGTCATCGAGGTCAGGCTGCTCGTGAAGTACGTCAAGGCCGGGCCGCCCGAGCTCACCGAGTCCGACCTCAACCCGCCCACCAGGATCGGCGGCGACTCCCGTGACGCCGACAAGCCGATGGCCTTCTCCTACTAGGCCCAGGGAGCTGCTGAGTCATGGAACTTCACGACGTCTGGTTCGTCCTCATCGCCGTCCTGTGGACCGGCTACTTCTTCCTGGAGGGCTTCGACTTCGGGGTCGGCGTGCTCACCAAGCTGCTGGCTCGCGACCGTGCCGAGAAGCGCGTGCTGATCAATACGATCGGGCCCGTCTGGGACGGCAACGAGGTGTGGCTGCTCACCGCGGGCGGCGCGACCTTCGCCGCCTTCCCGGAGTGGTACGCGACCCTTTTCTCCGGGTTCTACCTGCCCCTGCTGCTCATCCTGCTCTGCCTCATCGTGCGCGGTGTCGCCTTCGAGTACCGGGTCAAGCGGGCGGAGGAGAGCTGGCAGCGCAACTGGGAGACCGCGATCTTCTGGACCTCGCTGATCCCGGCGTTCCTGTGGGGCGTGGCCTTCGGCAACATTGTGCGCGGGGTGAAGATCGACTCCGAGATGGAGTACGTCGGCACCCTCGGGGATCTGCTCAACCCGTATGCGCTCCTGGGCGGGCTGGTCACGCTGACGCTGTTCACGTTCCACGGGACGGTGTTCGTGGGGCTCAAGACCGTGGGGGACATCCGCGAGCGGGCACGGAAGCTGGCGCTGCAAGTGGGCTCGGCCACCGCTGTGCTGGCGTTGCTGTTCCTGCTCTGGACACAGGTGGAGAGCGGGGACGGCAAGTCCCTGGTCGCCCTGGTCGTGGCCGTGGCGGCGCTGGTCGCCGCCCTGGGAGCGGTCAGGGCGGGCCGTGAAGGGTGGGGGTTCGCCCTCTCGGGTCTCACCATCGTGGCGTCCGTCACCATGCTCTTCCTGACGCTCTTCCCGAACGTCATGCCGTCCTCGCTCGACCCGGACTGGAGCCTGACGGTCACCAACGCCTCGTCGAGCCCGTACACCTTGAAGATCATGACCTGGTGCGCGGGTATCGCCACGCCGCTGGTCCTGCTCTACCAGTCCTGGACCTACTGGGTGTTCCGCAAGCGGATCGGCACGCAGCACATCGCGGACGTCGCGCACTGAGTCCGCACATCGAGGGGCATGTTTCACGTGAAACATGCCATCTGGACCGAAGGGTGCGGTTCGACCCGGACCGCACCCGTTGACCCGAGGGTGTGTTTCACGTGAAACCGATCGACCCGCGCCTGATCCGGTACGCCCGTGCCACCCGCCTCTTCCTCGCGGCGGTTGTCGGCCTCGGGGCCATCGGAGCGGCACTGGTCATCGCCCAGGCGATGCTCATCGCCGAGATCGTGGTCGGTGCCTTCCAGCACGGCCAATCGGTGCCTGAACTGCGCACGCCGATCGCCCTGTTGGCCGGAGTCGCCCTCGGACGCGCGGTCGTCGCATGGCTGACGGAGCTCGCCGCGCATCGGGCGAGCGCGGCGGTCAAATCGGAGTTGCGGGGTCGGCTGCTGGAGCGTGCCGCGGAGCTCGGTCCCGGCTGGCTGAACGGGCAGCGCACGGGTTCCTTGGTCGCGCTCGCCACCCGGGGGGTCGACGCCCTCGACGACTACTTCTCCCGCTATCTGCCGCAGCTGGGCCTCGCGGTCGTCGTTCCGGTGGCGGTGCTCGCGCGGATCGTCACGGAGGACTGGGTGTCCGCGGCGATCATCGTCGGCACACTCCCGCTGATCCCCCTGTTCATGGTGTTGATCGGCTGGGTCACGCGGTCCCAGATGGACCGTCAGTGGCAGCTGCTCTCCCGGCTCTCGGGCCACTTCCTGGACGTGGTCGCGGGGCTCCCCACGCTCAAGGTGTTCGGCCGGGCCAAGGCGCAGGCCGAGTCGATCCGCCGCATCACCGGGGAGTACCGGCAGGCGACCATGCGGACGCTGCGGATCGCCTTCCTGTCGTCCTTCGCGCTCGAACTGCTCGCCACGCTCTCGGTCGCGCTGGTCGCGGTGACCATCGGCATGCGCCTCGTCCACGGCGAGATGGACCTGTACGTGGGGCTCGTGATCCTCGTCCTCGCACCGGAGGCCTATCTGCCGTTGCGACAGGTGGGTGCGCAGTATCACGCGGCCGCCGAAGGGGCCGCGGCCGCCGAGGAGATCTTCTCGGTGCTGGAGACCCCGGCACCGGTGTCGGGCTCGCTCGTCGTGCCGGAGGGGCCGATCAGCTTCGAGGACGTGCGCGTGCGGTACACCGGGCGCGCGTCCGACGCGGTGTCGGAGACGTCCTTCACGGTCGGACAGGGGGAGACGGTGGCCCTCGTCGGGCCCAGTGGAGTGGGCAAGTCGACGCTCCTGAACGTGCTCCTGGGGTTCGTGCGGCCGACCGCGGGACGGGTGCGGGCCGGAGGAGTCGATCTCGCGTCGGCCGACCTGACGGAGTGGCGCTCGCGGATCGCATGGGTACCGCAACGGCCCCATCTGTACGCCGGGTCCATCGCCGAGAACGTGCGGCTGGCGCGCCCCGGGGCGGACGACGGGGCGGTCCGGCGGGCCCTCGCCGACGCGGGGGCACTGGACTTCGTCGACGCCCTGCCCGAAGGCGCCGACACCGTCCTCGGGGAGGACGGGGCCGGGCTCTCAGCCGGTCAGCGCCAACGCCTCGCTCTCGCCAGGGCGTTCCTCGCGGACCGGCCGGTGCTGCTCCTCGACGAGCCGACGGCCGCCCTGGACGGGGCGACGGAGGCGGAGATCGTGGAGGCAGTGCGGCGACTGGCCGTGGGGAGGACGGTTCTGCTGGTCGTCCACCGGCCCGCGCTGCTGGCCGTGGCCGACCGGGTGGTGCGGCTGGAGCCGACGCCCGGCGTGTCCGTCCCCGCCTCGCGTTCCGCCGGCACGGTCTCGCGTTCCGCCGGCACCGCCTCGCGTTCCGCCGGCACCGCCGAACGGCAGGTGCGGGGAACCGAGGAGCCGGTGGCCGGGGGTGCCGGGTCCGCGACTCCTGGGTCGCCGGACGGCCCCGTGTCCGATGCGCGGGAGAGTCGCCGCGGGGACGTGCTGGCGCGGGTGCGCGCCATGGCGGGCGCCCGGCGCGGCCGCCTCCTTCTCGCGCTGCTGCTCGGCAGTCTCGCGCTCGGCAGTGCCGTCGGTCTGATGGCCACCTCCGGATGGCTCATCTCACGGGCGTCCCAGCAGCCGCCCGTGCTGTATCTGATGGTGGCCGTGACGGCCACGCGGACCTTCGGGATCGGGCGGGCGGTGTTCCGGTACGCGGAGCGGCTGGTGTCGCACGAAGCGGTCCTGCGGATGCTGGCGGACACCCGGGTCGCCGTGTACCGGCGCCTGGAACGGCTGGCGCCCGCCGGGCTGCGTGCGACCCGGCGCGGTGATCTGCTGTCGCGGCTCGTCGCCGATGTGGACGCCCTGCAGGACTACTGGCTGCGCTGGCTGCTGCCCGCGGGTGCGGCCCTCGTGGTGTCCGTCGCCTCGGTCGGCTTCACCGCCTGGCTGCTGCCCGAGGCCGGTGCCGTCCTCGCCGTCGGCCTGCTCGTGGCCGGTGTCGGCGTCCCGCTGCTGACCGGTGCCGTGGCACGCCGCGCCGAGCGCAGGCTGGCCCCGGCCCGCGGGGTGCTGGCGACCCGGGTGGCCGACCTGCTCACCGGGACGGCCGAGCTGACGGTCGCGGGCGCCCTCCCGACGCGTACCGCCGAGGCCCGCCGCGCCGACGCCGTGCTCACCCGCATCGCCTCCCGTGCCGCCACCGCCACCGCACTCGGGGACGGTCTCACCGCGCTCGTGTCCGGGCTGACCGTGACCGCGGCCGCCCTCGTCGGCGCCCAGGCCGTCGCCGACGGGCCCCTGGCCGGGGTGACGACGGCGGTCGTCGTCCTCACTCCGCTGGCCGCCTTCGAGGCCGTACTGGGGCTGCCGCTCGCCGTCCGGTACCGGCAGCGGGTGCGCAGGAGCGCGGAGCGGGTGTACGAGGTGCTGGACGCCCCCGAGCCCGTACGGGAGCCGGAGCGGCCGCAGGCGGCACCCGCGTCCCCGTTCCCGGTGCGGGTGCGTGGGCTCGCCGCCCGCCACGCCGGGCAGCACCGGGACGCCCTCGCGGGGCTCGATCTGCGCCTCGACCGGGGGCGCAGGGTCGCGGTGGTCGGGACCTCCGGTGCCGGCAAGACGACCCTGGCACAGGTGCTGCTGCGGTTCCTGGACCCGTCGGCCGGCACGTACACGCTGGGCGGGGTGGACGCCCGCGCGATGGACGGCGACGACGTGCGCCGGCTCGTCGGGCTGTGCGCGCAGGACGCGCACCTCTTCGACAGCTCGGTGCGGGAGAACCTCCTGCTGGCCCGGCGGGACGCCACCGAGGCCGAGCTGCGGGACGCGCTCGCGCGGACCCGGCTGCTGGACTGGGCGGACGGTCTGCCCGACGGGCTGGACACGCTGACCGGCGAGCACGGGGCGCGGCTGTCCGGTGGTCAGCGTCAGCGGCTCGCGCTGGCGCGGGCACTGCTCGCGGACTTCCCCGTCCTCGTCCTCGACGAGCCGGCCGAACACCTCGATCTCCCGACGGCGGACGCGCTCACCGCCGATCTGCTCTCCGCGACCGAGGGCCGTACGACCGTGCTGATCACGCACCGGCTGGCCGGACTCGATGCGGTGGACGAGGTGATCGTGCTGGCGGAGGGCCGCGTGGTGCAGCGAGGCCCGTACGCCGAGCTGGCGGACGCGGCGGGACCGCTGCGCGAGATGCGGCGGCGCGAGGCCGAGGGAGAGGCGCTCGTGGGCGCGGTGGGGCGGTAGGCAGGTGCCGGGGGGACCTGCTCGGGGGGCGGCGCGGCGGGCCGGTGATGAGATGGTGGCGCGTTCGTCCCGGGCTCCGTCCGGGCCGGTGGGACCTCTCGACTTTCCCTTGCAAATCGGACTAACTACCCTCTAGGCATGTCAGTACCCCCCGCCTCGCCCGAACCGCACGGTGCTCCGGGCGCGGTGGCCCGGACCTCCCGGGGTCTGCGCGACCTCTCCGCGGAGCTGACGGCACGGGTGCCGCAGCTGCTGCGGGCGATGCGGACCGTCGGCACGGGCCTGGAGCTGCACTCCACGCTGGACCGGATCTGCGAGACCGCCGCCGAGCTGACGGACGCACGCTACGCGGCCATCGGGGTCGTCTCCGAGGACGGCGAAGGGCTCGCGGACTTCGTCCATCACGGGGTGGGCGAGGAGGCCGCCCGGCGCATCGGCCGGCTGCCCGACGGCCACCGGGGACTGCTCGGCGCGCTCATCCACGAACCGCAGGCCGTACGGCTCGCCGATCTGACCGCCGATCCCCGCTGCTGCGGATTTCCGGAGCACCATCCCCCGATGTGCAGCTTCCTCGGCGTCCCGATCCGGGTGCAGGGAGAGATCTTCGGCAATCTGTACGTGACCGAGAAGCACGGGGGCGGCGCGTTCGGTGAGGACGATCTCCACATGCTGCGGGTGCTGGCCGCGGAGGCGGGCATCGCCGTCGGCAACGCCCGCCTGTACGAGGCCGCCAAGCAGCGCGAGCGCTGGATCGACGGGTCGGTGGCCGTCACCACCGCGCTGCTCTCGGGCGGGGACGCGGAGGACCCCCTCCAGGTCGTGGCCGAACAGGCCCGGCGGCTCTCCGCCTCGGCGGCCGGAATCGTCCTGCTGCCCGCGGACGAGGGAGGCCTGGAGATCGTCGCCGTGGCCTCGGACCAACCGTCGAGGGCGCTCGGGGTCGTCGTCCCGCCGGAGAGCGAGATCGTCGCCGAAGTCCTCGGGGGCGAGCCCGTGTTCGTCGAGGACGCGTCGACCGACCCGCGCATGCTCACCGACCTGGCCCGTGCGTACGGACCGGCCATGATGCTGCCCCTGCAGAGCGGCGGCCGTGTCCTGGGCGCCCTCGTCACACCCCGCGAGCGGGGCGCCCGCCCGTTCACTGAGTCCGAGCGGACCCTCGCCGCGCAGTTCGCCGCGCAGGCCGCGCTCGCGCTGAAGATGGCCGAGGCCCAGCGCGACCGGGAACGTCTGGCCGTGTACGAGGACCGCGACCGGATCGCCCGTGACCTGCACGATCTCGTCATCCAGCGGCTGTTCGCCACCGGAATGATGCTGGAGAGCGCACAGCGTCGGTCGGTCGTGCCCGAGGTGCGCCAGGGGGTCGGCAAGGCGGTCGACGAGCTCGACGTGACCATCCAGGAGATCCGTACCGCCATCTTCGCGCTGCAGCGGGGTCCGGCCGAGGAACCCTCCGGACTGCGCACGCGGGTCCTGCGCGAGATCAACATGGCGGCCGTCCCGCTCGGCTTCCGGCCCACGCATCATTTCGTCGGCCCCGTCGACTCGGTGGTCGGCGACCTCACCGGCAAGAACCTCATCGCCGCGCTGCGGGAGGCGCTCTCCAACGCCTTCCGGCACGCCGGCGCCTCCCGCATCGACGTCACCGTCGACGCGACGGTCGTCCTGCCCGGCGGTGAACAGGGCGTACGCCTCACCGTCGCCGACGACGGCGTGGGCATCCCCGAGGGCGGCCGGCGCAGCGGCCTGCTGAACCTCCAGCGGCGCGCCGAAGCGCTGGGCGGCGACAGCCGGCACGGACCCGGCATCGGTCAGGACGGGGGCGGCACGACGGTGGTGTGGCAGGCGCCGTACTGAGCCGCCGTCGGCAGGGAGGAGGAGAGCCCGTAGCAGCTCGGGTGCGCCGGACGACGCAACACGCCCGAGTGGGAACCCTGTTCGGCGGAGCGGGGTGACCCGTCCGTGGCGCCGGGTCCCCCATGCGTACGACTTGAACAGGACCGCGGGCACCGGCCCGGGACACGATCGCTGGCATGCGCCCACCTCGCCGCTCCCTTCTGCTCGCACCGGTCCTGCTGTGCGTGCTCGCGGTGGCCGGGGCCCGGCCACCGGCGGCCGTCGGCGATCCCGATGCCGATTCCGGCGTCGGCGCGCAGGTGGTGCGGCTGTACGAGGACGCCGCTCTCGCGACGCGGCGGTACGAGCAGGGCCGGCGGGAGGCCGACGCCCTGCGGGACAGGGCGCAGCGGGCCGAACGGCTCCTGGAGCGCGAGCGGTACGGGATCGCTGTGCTGCACGGGGACCTCGGCCGGATCGCGCGGGCCCAGTACCGGCAGGGCGGCGGGCTCCCGTACACGGCCCAGATGCTGCTGGCCGACAGTCCCGATGAGCTGATGCGCGGTCAGCGTGCCGTCTGGCAGGCGGACCTCGCCGTCAACAACGCCGTGTCCAAGAGCCGGCGGGCGGAGGCCAGGCTCGCGGCGGACGAGTCGAAGGCCGCCGAGCAGTGGCAGGCGCTGGAGAAGTTCACCGGAGAGCTCGCCGAGGTGAAGCGGACCATCCAGGCGAAGCTCGACGCGGCGCGGGCGACGCTCCAGGGCCGGGCCGACGCCTCGGTCGCGGCGGGTTCCTGCCGGGGTGCCGTCCGGCTCGATCAGCCGGAGACGACCTCGGCCTCACCCTGGCTCGCACCGCTGGAGACGTACGAACTCTCCGCGGGCTTCGGCAGTGGCGGGGAGCACTGGGCGAACCGGCACACCGGACAGGACTTCGCGGTGCCCATCGGCACGCCGGTGCGGGCGGTGGGCGCGGGACGCGTGCAGCGGGTGTCGTGTGGCGGACCCTTCGGCATCGAGGTCGTGGTCGAGCACCCGGGCGGCTACTACACCCAGTACGCGCACCTTGCGGCCGTCACGGTCGACCAGGGGCAGCGGGTCGTCCCCGGGCAGTGGGTCGGGCAGTCCGGCACGAGCGGCAACTCCACCGGACCTCATCTGCACTTCGAGGTGAGGGTCACTCCCGACTCCGGATCTGCCGTGGACCCCGTGCCCTGGCTGGCCGAGCACGGGGTGCACCTGTAGCCGGCGAGTGCGGGGGCACGGCGTCGCGTGGCGGACGCGAAGGGGGGACCGGCTAGAGCCGTTCGGCGAGTATCCGCTCGATCACGACCGCGACCCCGTCCTCGTTGTTGGCGACCGTGCGCCCGGACGCCGCGGCGATCGCGGCGGGGTGGGCGTTGCCCATCGCGTAGGACCGGCCCGCCCAGGTCAGCATCTCGACGTCGTTCGGCATGTCCCCGAAGGCGACGACCTCCTCGTGGGAGATGCCCCGCTCGGCACAGCACAGTGCCAGCGTGCTGGCCTTGGAGACGCCGGGACCGCTGATCTCCAGCAGGGCGCTCGGACTCGACCGGGTGACGTTGGCCCGGTCGCCGATGGCCAGCCGGGCCACGGTGAGGAAGTCGTCCGGCGCGATGTCCGGGTGGTAGGCCAGCACCTTGAGCACGGGCTGGTCGGCGTCGAGGGCGTCCGCCGCGAGGAGCTTCTCGGCGGGGGCGATGGCCTCCGGGGGCTCCATGTGCAGCGACGGGTAGGCGGGCTCCAGGTGGAGGCCGAAGGTGCGCTCGACGGCACACGCGGTGCCGGGCGCGGCGGAGCGGAGCAGCTCGATGACGTCCAGCGCGGTACGGGGCTCCAGCTCCCGGACCTTGACGAAGCGGTGGGCGCCGGGTCCGCCGTGCAGGTCGACGACGGCGGCGCCGTTGCCGCAGATCGCCAGGCCGTGGCCGTGGACGTGGTCGCTGACGACGTCCATCCAGCGGGCGGGGCGGCCGGTGACGAAGAAGACCTCGATGCCGGCTTCCTCGGCGGCGGCGAGGGCGGCGATCGTGCGCTCGGACACCGACTTGTCGTCACGCAACAAGGTGCCGTCGAGATCCGTGGCGATCAGCCGGGGCGGAACGGTGGAGGCCGGGGTCTCGGGCCGTCGAGTCGCTGAGGTCACGTCGTCATTCTCCCGCATATGCGTGCACGGCCGTGCGAGGGGTCGCACAGGTGAGTGGTCACCGTACCCATCAGAGCCGTCACCTTCCGCTGTCGCGGGGCACGTCCGGACGGGCCCGACCCGTGCCGGTGGCGTCGAAGCGAACTCGGGGGGGGGGGGGGGGGGGGGGGGGGGGGCCCCCCCCCCGGGGGTTCCCCCGATCTGCTCGGGGTTTCATGGGAAGGCTCCT